>JBKBKL010000009.1:8373-51275 GCA_046294665.1 Runella sp. | reverse complement strand
ACGTACTTGCGCCCCAGGGCTTTGGCAATTGATTTGCCGAGCGATGTCTTGCCTACTCCGGGGGGGCCATAGAGACATAGTATGGGGGCTTTGAGGCTGTTTTTGAGTTTCAACACAGCCAAGTATTCGATGATTCTCTCTTTGACTTTTTCTAAGCCAAAATGGTCGGCATCTAAGATTTTTTGGGCGCGTTTGAGGTCAAAATTATCTTTAGTGTATTCGTTCCACGGCAAGTCCACCATCAACTCCAAGTAGTTGAGCGTAACGGGGTAGTCGGGAGCCATGGGGTTGATGCGTTGTAGCTTTTGGGCTTCTTTGTTGAAGTGTTTTTGTACTTCTGCCGACCATTTTTTCTTGGAAGCCCGCATTCGAATATCCTCCAGCTCACGTTCGGGGGTTTCCATGCCCAACTCATCTTGCAAGACCTTGATCTGCTGCCTCAAAAAGTAATCGCGCTGCTGCTGGTCTATGTCCGAACTGGCCTTAGATTGAATATCACGCTTGAGTTCGAGCATTTGGATTTCGCGCATCATCAATTCGAGCAGTTTGGTTGCTTGCTCAGGAATAGTGGCTTTTTCGAGCAATTGCTGCTTTTCAGCCACATCAGCATTGAGATTTGAAGATAGAAAATGCGTTAGAAAAGTGCTATTTTCGATGTTGTCTAAGGCAATTCGAGCTTCTTGAGGTATGTCTGGATTTAGCCTCAGGATTTTGTGGGCGGAGTCGCGGAGCGACTGAATGAGTGCTTTCGATTCTTTTTTGTTTTGATTGGGGAAATAATCTTCTATGGAGGTTACTTTGGCGATGATGTAAGGTTCTTCGCGTAAGTAATCTTTAACTCGAAATCGCTGGCGGCCTTGCAAGATAATGGTCGTGTTGCCGTCGGGTAGTGTGATCATTTTGATGATATAACCCATTGTACCTATACCATAAAGATCAGTACTGAGGGGTTCGGCATTATCTTGGTTTTGCTGGGCGATTACCCCGATGATACGATTACCTTTATAGGCTCGCTTAACCAATCGGATAGATTTTTGGCGGCTTACAGTTACTGGAATAACCATGCCGGGAAACAAAACTGTATTGCGGAGTGGGAGAATAGGCAACTCATCGGGCATTTCGATAGGATCGTCGTCGCCTTCAGGGCCGCCCAATGGAAGAATTTCTAAGCTATCTAAATCAGTATCGGCTAACATGAGTCGAGTATATAGTTCGTTGGAGTCAATCATCTTAAAAGTGGCTGTCGGTTGGACAGAAAAGTGGATTACAAAATAGCGAAATGTTTTTTGAAAAAGCTGTTGATAGGCAGAAATATGAACAAAAATATAAGAGATAGGTTGGGAGGAAGCGAGTATTTTTTTTAAATGAGGTATAATGGAAGAAAAAGCCCCCGGCAGTCCGAGGGCTTTCTTTTCGTAAGGACAAGAAGGGCATGATTACATCATGCCACCCATGCCGCCGCCGTGTGCGTGTCCGCCTGCTGCTGCACCTGCATTTTCTTCTGGTTCGTCAGAGATCATGCACTCGGTGGTCAGAAGCATACCTGCAATAGAGGCGGCATTTTCCAATGCCAAGCGAGTTACTTTCTTAGGATCAATGATACCTGCCGCAAAGAGGTCTTCGTAAGTATCGTTTTTGGCATTGTAGCCATAGCCACCTTTGCCTGCTTTTACGTTATTAACCACTACCGAACCTTCGCCACCGGCATTGGCTACGATAGTACGAAGTGGCGACTCCAACGCTTGACGGATGATATTGATACCAGTTACTTCATCTTCGTTGGCTGCCTGAATATTATCCAAAGCCTCAATAGCACGGATAAGTGCCACGCCGCCACCTGTTACGATTCCTTCTTCTACGGCCGCACGTGTGGCATGGAGAGCATCGTCCACGCGGTCTTTTTTCTCTTTCATCTCCACTTCGGTAGCAGCACCGATGTACAAGATAGCTACTCCACCCGACAATTTGGCCAAACGCTCTTGGAGCTTTTCGCGGTCGTAGTCGGAGGTGGTTGTTTCGATTTGAGCTTTGATTTGATTGATACGAGCCTTGATTTGCTCTTGGTCGCCTGAACCATTGACGATGGTTGTATTGTCTTTATCAACAATGATTTTTTCGCAATGGCCGAGATATTGTAAATCAGCATTTTCGAGTTTGAAACCGCGCTCTTCAGCGATAACCGTACCCCCTGTCAAGATAGCGATGTCTTCGAGCATGGCCTTGCGGCGATCACCAAAACCGGGGGCTTTGACGGCACATACTTTCAACGCACCACGAATTTTGTTTACGACGAGCGTAGCAAGGGCTTCACCGTCCACATCTTCGGCGATGATCAGGAGTGGGCGGCCTGTTTGGGCAACGCCTTCCAAAACAGGAAGTAGTTCTTTCATCGAAGATACTTTTTTCTCCGAAATCAAGATGAAAGGTTTCTCTAACTCGGCTTCCATTTTCTCGGCGTTGGTAACGAAGTAGGGCGACAAGTAGCCACGGTCAAACTGCATACCTTCAACCGTTTTTACTTCTGTTTCGGTACCACGGGCTTCTTCTACGGTGATTACCCCCTCAGTACCTACTTTTTTCATCGCATCGGCTATCATATTACCGATTTCTTCGTCGTGATTGGCAGAGATAGTAGCGACTTGGGCTATTTTGCCGAAATCATCACCTACGGTTTGGGCTTGTTGTGAGAGGTGGTTGGTTACGGCAGCTACGGCTTTGTCAATACCACGTTTCAAATCCATGGGATTAGCACCGGCAGCTACGTTTTTGGAACCGATAGCATAAATGGCTTGTGCCAACACTGTGGCAGTGGTAGTACCATCACCTGCGGCATCGGCAGTTTTTGAAGCTACTTCTTTGACTAGTTGAGCTCCCATGTTTTCCATGGCATCTTTCAACTCAATTTCTTTGGCTACGGTTACACCATCTTTAGTGATTGCAGGTGAACCAAATTTTTTGTCAATGATGACATTACGGCCCTTTGGACCCAAGGTAACTTTCACGGCGTTGGCCAATGTATCCACGCCTATTTTGATTTTGTTTCGGGCTTCGGTATCAAAAAAAATTTTCTTAGCCATAGTTGTAAATGAGTGAATGATTGATTTTTAAATGAATAATTGATTTTTTCCCAAAATGGTCAATAGTAATGGATTGTAAAGCGACTCTTCAGTACCACGATTTACAATACATAACTTAGACTGACAAAACTTGAATTTTAGATAATAGCGAAAATATCAGACTCGCGCATGATGAGGTACTCATGACCGTCCACGGTGATTTCGGTGCCTGCGTATTTGCCATAAAGGATAGTGTCGCCGACTTTTACGGTCATAGGTTCATCTTTCTTTCCAGGACCGACGGCTACTACTGTCCCACGTTGGGGTTTTTCTTTGGCAGTATCTGGAATGATGATACCAAAGGCGGTTTTTTCTTCGGCGGGAGCGGCTTCTACCAATACACGGTCTGCCAAGGGTTTTACGTTTACTTTTTCTGCAACTGCTGACATAATCATCAGGGGTTTTATGGTTTTACAATTTAATTAAACTTACCGATAAGTTTTTCAGATTTTTCATGTATCATTTTTTATGCCAGCAAATAGACGGCAGGATTTTACTGACATTTTTGCAGATTTAGCTTATCCATAAAACCAAAAGCTGACATTGCCAAAATATTCATTGGCATTAACTTGTTTTTTGTTGTGTTTCATTTGGCATTATTGTTTTTTTTTGTACTTTGTGTTGGCAAATAATCTGAAAGTATCATTTGTCCGATTTTTTGTAAAAAGTAAGAAAGATCAATATTTAATTCTTTTTGAACTATGCCTACACTTTCGCACGACTGGCTCACCGAAAACTGGATAGACTTTGAATACAAAAAATATCTATTGTTGGCTTATTTACAGGGAGTTAAGAAAAATTTTGCCGATTCCAAACTTTTCCCTGACTTGCCAGAAGTCCGTTTGCATTATGGTATAGCATCGCAGGTCAAGCAATCTAAACAACAAATGGCTGCGGCTTTCCCAAAGAAGATCAAAAAAATAGATTGGGAAAAAATGCGCTTGGTTTTTGAAAAATTTTCTGAAGATAGTATTCTTCAAGAAATTGACATGATTCTCGACTATGCCCTGCCACTTTTTCAGCAAACCTTAGCACAAGGTCAAGAACAGTATGACGACATAGAAGCCAAACTGACATTTTCGCCTGTGGGGATTGTGCCACTTCACCTACACGAAGGGTATTTGTTTATTTATCGTACTCAAGTGCGCCAAGCAGAAGTGTATCAGTACCAAGTCAAAATTTTTGACAAAACGGAGGAGCGTCGTGTCCATACTACTTATTTACAAACGATTCATAAAAACGTTGCGATGACGTTTGAAGGTATCAAAATCAATTTGGTACGTCAGCGGCGCGAATTGCCCAATCCTGCTACCTATTTGGTAGAATCACCGCGTGATTATCCCGTACAAGAAACTCTACTGCCCATAGCCAAAAAGATGCTTGTCAATCAAGTAGCTTAAAAAAATAGCAGAAAATCAAAAAAAAAGCCGCTTTCCAAAAAGAGAGCGGCTTTTTAATGGTGATACTTTACAGTACTATTTAAGGAATAACTTTGAGGGTATGGCAGCCTTTGGGCGCGCTTATTTTGGCTAATTGTTTGGTAAGGGAGGGTGTTGAGCCTTTGTTTACTTTAAAAAACTCAATACCTCCATCGCGGCGGCCATAGTCGTAATACTCATATACCGAAACGGCCACGTTGTCGCCGGTTTTATCGAAAACGATACTTTCAGGCGCAATTCCCTCTATGTCTTGGTCGCCGGCTTTGGTCAGTGTTCCTTCTTTGCTAAGGCCATAGAGTGTTATCGAAGCCTTTCCTACGGAGCCTTCCCAGGGTTGGTTAGATTTGCCTTTGTTGGCTACTACGACCATCGAACCGTCGGGGCTTATGGCAAAGCTTTCAGAAGCGACACCCGAAGCAGTAGAAGTAACTATTTTGTGTTCGGCAGTTTTGGGGTCGGTGGCGGTAGTATTGAACTTGATAGTTATGATTTCACCTTCGGCATTATCTTTTAGGCTACTTACCAAAAACAGACTACCATCGGGTGTAAATGCCCCATACCCTGGTTTGCCACTGATTTTTAAGGGAGTGCCAAAAGGTTCAAAATTGGTGATTTTGCCTTGAGGATTGCGCTTGGCATTGTAAAGCCAAATCTCTTGGGTTTCTTCAACTGAAATAGCAATAAACTCACCCTCAGGGTGCCAAACTACGTCGGTAGCGCGAGCATTTTGGAGATTGAGTGCAATGGGTACGTTGCGTACAGGTAAGCCTGTATTATTGATTTCAAAAAGGCGGAGTTCTTTGCCCGGTTCTTCAGATGTAATCACCAGATTGCTCCCCAGCATATCGAGTGCCGTAGGGTTTTTGCCAATAGGGGTTTTGCGTACGCCCGGTTTGAGAGGGTTGGATACATCTACGATATAAAGATTGCTACCGCTTGGCAAATCAGTAATGATATTTTTGACGGCTTTTAAGCTATCAGAGGTTTGGCTGCGAGTTTCGATGATGAAAGCATAACGACCATCTGACATGAGGGCTATTTGACGTGGGCCTCCTACAGCCGAGTTGGAAAGTGGGGCAGTCCCTATTTCTTGACCGAGTTTGAGAGGTAATGGATACACTGAAAGCAAGTCTTTTACGCCGGGTTCTTTCAGGAGTTTGCCATCTACCGAAGCAGAGGCAGCCATGTCGCCATCAGACAAGGCCATGATGCCGCGCGCCTGAAATTCAATGGTGGGATTTTGAGCCAAAACAGTACTAATACTCCATAGTATCAGTCCTAATGTGATGTGTAGTTTTTGCATTTACTTTTGATTGAAAAGGTTAAGAAAAAATTGAAAGGCCAACCAATACAAAAAAACCTTTAAAGTTTAAGACTTTAAAGGTTTTTTTGTAAAATAATAAAGACTATGCAGTAGCTGCGGCAAGGCGATTGACGTGCTTGGATAGTTTCGATTTGAGGTTGCTGGCTTTGTTTTTGTGAATCACATTTCTCTTAGCCAGTTTGTCCAACATAGAGGATACCGTTTTGTAAAGTTCTGAGGCTACTACTTGGTCTTTGGTGTCGCGAAGTTTGCGTACCATAGTACGAGTAGTCTTATGCTGATAGCGATTTCTGAGGCGTTTTGTTTCGTTGGCCCGGATTCTTTTTAATGCTGACTTGTGGTTTGCCATTGGTTTATCTAAAAGTATAAAGTGCTATTGCTGAAAAACGAACCGCAAAATTAGTGTTCAAAAACAAAAAAAACAATGTTTATCCTAAAAAATATAGGATTTGAATCAAAAAGCCCCTGCTTTTGAGGCAAGGGCTAAGAGGATAACAAAACAAAGATGTTGCTTATTTTTGGATAGTAGCATCTATCACCAGTTCTTTTTCCCACAAACCTTCGTGTGCTTTTACGAAAGCCTGATATTTGGGATGATTCTGGAATGTAACAATGTCATCTTGAGTACGAAACGTAACATGGTGCATTACATCGTACTCGTCGTTGGACGAGGTAGCGAGGGTCGTCCCTCCATTGTAAGCTACCATTTGAGGGATTTCGCGACGAAGTCGGGCAAACTCGTTGATATGATGTTGCTTATCTGCTTCTGAAGCACTGGCTTTGAATTTAATACAAACAATTTTTTGTATCTCGGCTTTTTGGCTCGGTGTGTATGCTCCATAGATAATCAACATAAATACGCACAACCCAAATATGGGCTTCATATATCCGATGATTTTTTGCGTGTTCATTGCTGTAATCAGTTGATATTAACACTTTAAAAAATGATTTTTGGAATACGATGCAAAATTAACGAAAATAATTTGAAAAATTGTATAATTTTGATAAAAAATTGCATCTATTTTGTAAATTTGGTTTTTTGCAAAATCTAATTAGGTGTTAGTTACTCTACACAAAACTTTTTTATGACTGAAATAAACCTAAGAATTAAGTAATTATGTAGATTTTAACAATTTTCAAGTGAGTTAGCCTTTTTGTGAAGGTAATTTTTGATTTTTTTACAGAAAAAATACCAACCATAATTGTTTCAATAGCTTGAAAAAGAAAATTTTACAAAAACATCAAGACATATTACACCAAATTAAATTTGGTATAGCAATAATATACAAACAAAGAAGCAGATGTTTGAATAAGCAAACCGTCATTTTATGTGTATTTTTTTGGGGTCTTTCGTCGTTTTTAAGTATATCTCATTGGGGTTTTTGGGCGCATCAACGTATCAACAGACTTGCAGTTTATACACTCCCCCCCGAAATGCAAGTGTTTTTTAAGAAACAAATCAATTACTTGGCCGAAAATGCCGTCAATCCCGACCGACGTAGGTATGCTGTGGTAGGGGAGGCCGCCCGTCATTATATAGATGCGGAGGCTTATGGCGACAGTGCGCTTTACAAACTACCGCTGTACTGGAAAGATGCCGTAGCCCAATATGGCGAAGACAGCCTTCTACTCAATGGTACAGTTCCGTGGGCTATCCAGCAGTATCATTATCTACTGACTGAAGCGTTTCGTCAAAAAAATACCCGTCGTATTTTGCGTTTAGCAGCCGATTTGGGGCATTATATTGCTGATGCTCACGTACCGCTGCATACTACCCGCAACTACAACGGCCAACTAACAGGCCAAGAAGGTATTCATGCTTTTTGGGAGTCGCGTTTGCCCGAATTGTATGCAGATGAGTATGATATGTTTGTAGGAGCCGCCGCTTATGAAGAAAAACCTGCTCGAAGGGCTTGGCAAGCGGTGCAGCAAGCCCATGCCGCATTGGATACGGTTCTGCGTTTTGAAATCATACTATCGAAAAGTTTCAAAATAGAACAAAAATATACACTTGAAGAACGAAATGGTATTATTGCCAAAACGTATTCGCGGGAGTTTGCTCAAAAATACCACCAGTTGCTCGACCACCAAGTAGAGAGGCAAATGCGTGCCGCAGTGAAGATGATAGGTGATTTTTGGTTTACGGCTTGGGTCAATGCAGGGCAGCCCGATTTGTCGAAACTCAAATATGGGCAAGAAGATGAACAATCAGAGCAAGAAGAAAAAAAAAGCTGGTTGAAGCGACTGCTCAATGTTCGTAATGAAGACGACAACTGAAAATAGTTTTTGTATTTTTTAAGTATTTTTTAAGTATTTTTTTAGTTGATTTTAAGAATAGAGTGGGTAATTTGTTGAGTAATTATGCCATTTAAACAATTGAAGTATGCTAAAAAAATCAAAAAGAAGACTGCGAGAATACTATCAATTGATTTTAAAAAAGGTAAGTTTCTCGCCAACGTTGTTTGAGAAAGAACTCAGAAAAGCCCTTAAAGAACTGACAGAGAGTCAGGTAGAGCGTTTTAGGCAATGGTGCTGGCGACGCTTCTGGGACAAGCACCCGACGATTCTTCAACAAGTATTTTAAACAAAGAAGCACGAGTCCCCACTCGTGCTTCTTTGTTTTCGAGCATTTTTGCTTTCAACATGTTACGGATTTGTTTACTGCCAAATCCTTGTCGTATAAAGAGGAAGGTTAGCTACATTTATGCCTTAAAGGCTCTCTATACGTTTCTAAGGTGATTCTAATTTTACTCTAAGATGACTCTAATATGGCCACCTTAACTTTGCGGTGTACAAGAATCATATTTTTAATTTTTAACTTTCGTTACACTATGAAAACCTACGCAACCTCGCTATTGATAGTATTCCTTTTGGCAACCACTGCGGTTTTTGCCCAAAAATCAACGATAAATTCGCCGCATAATTACAAACGTCCTGTGATTCAGCATACTTCCTCTCAAAAGGGAATAGTACAATCTGAGGATAGAACCCCTCTCAAGTTGGAAAACAATGTTTTTTCGGCACACAATTATAAGCAGCAAAGTCCCGGTATTCGTTTTGATTCAGAAGCTACTTTAGTACTGAGTACCCCTGTATTGGGGCCTGCTCCTCAAAATCCTTTGTTGATGCCACAGCACTACAAAACTTATTTGGGGGTCAGCCCTGTACGGGAGCAAGTAGCCCGCAAGTATGCTGCTCCGAAGAACCAAGAGGTAACCAGATAATTGTTCTCCACATTTACTATGTTTGAAAGCCGCAGCACTCTGCGGCTTTTTTGTTGGAGCGATAGTTATGAAGTAAAAAAAGGAAGAATTGCTCTTAAAATCTCAATCTTGAACAAGATGATGAAATCTTGTCCGATTTTTACCACCAAATTTCTTGTTAGTTCTTCAATCTTTGCATAACTCTTTCACCTTTAACTATATGAAGTTATGCAACGCAGAAAATTCTTGGCTACTGCTTCGGTAGCCTCCTCGCTTATGGCTGCCGAGTCGTTGGCGGTGGCACCTCCACAAAAGTCATTTGTGGTGAAAAATGGCAAAAGCCGCTTCGATGAAAAGACCAAAATAGGCGGTATCAGCCCCAACGACATCAAAATCTCCTCCAAAGATACCAATGGACTACTGACGGTTTTTGAGTACTCGGGCCGCGAAAAAGGGGGGCCGCCGCTGCACATTCACCCCAACCAAGACGAAGTGTTTTTTATTCTGGAGGGGACTTACAAATTTCAAGTAGGCGACGAGACCCACCAACTCGGTATAGGCGACATCATCTTTCTGCCTCGCAATGTACCTCATACTTTTGCCCAACTTACCGACAATGGCAAAATATTATTTTTCTTCCAGCCTTCGGGGCAAATGGAAGATTATTTTAGAGCGATAGGAAAACTCAAAGCCCCTCCCTCACCACAAGAAGGTGCAAAGATTTTTGCTGACCATGATATGAAAGTTGTAGGGCCTCCGCTATCTTTCTGACAAAATAGCCTCTACCTGTCATGGAAGGTATCAATGGTATTTTTGATTATCGTCTGCCGCACCCAGCTTTGCGTGAGTATGTGCGTTTGTTGCAGATTATCGGCTATACTTTTCCGAGTCATATAGGCTCAGTACCAGCCAAAGCCTACTGGCCACGTGCCGAAAACTGCCTGTCGTTTTTTCCGAAAGATGCCGAGCAAATCGAATACGGTTTTGATGGTAAGTTGATACCCGCCCCCAAATCGAGGCTATATGGGCAGCACAGCGTAGCCACCAGCCGCCATGTAGCAGGGCATGACTTTTTGGTGTTTCAGGTACAATTTCAGCCGGGGGCTTTGTCAAGACTCACAGGGCTTCCTCTACACGAGCTTACAAACACTTCGATTGATGCTGAAGCCGTTTTTTCAAAAGAAATCAGGGCCGTAAACGAGCGGTTGAGTTATACGAATCACTACATGGAGATGGTTCCGATAGTGGAAGATTTTCTGTTTTATCTTGTGGGGCGGCAGTTGAGCAGTCGCTATAAAAATAATCTACTACCCATAGACAAAGCGGCGGGGTTGTTGATAGCCCAACGGGGCAATATGTCGCTCGATTGGCTTGCACAGCAGACTTGTGTCAGCCAGCGGCAGTTTTATCGGCAGTTTGTGGAGCGGCATGGGGTAAGCCCTAAGTTGTATGCACGTATCGCTCGTTTTGAAGATGCTATAAGGCTCAAAAATGCTGCCCCTCATAAAGACTGGCTTACCATAGCCCTCGAATTGGGCTATCATGATTATCAGCATTTGGTACGAGATTTTAAGGAATTTACAACCCTTACTCCCAACGAGTTTTGGGCTGCCGAAAACAAGTCCCCTGAGCGATCTTTTGGGGCAGTCGAAACCTAAACTGATTCCTCGACTTGAAAGCCGTTTTGGAGCATGAGAGGCCAGAGGTTAAGCTCGAGGTCGTCTATGACGGTAAAGGGTAGATCCCAACTGATAAACGCCCATTTTTGGAGGTTGTCGGCTATCAAAATACGGCGCGAACTTGAAAACACCCAAACCACACGCTCTACGCCCCAGCGGAGGAGCTGCTCGGTCTTGCGGTGAAAGTACTCCTCTTCGCTTTTGAAATAATCGTATTCTTCGACTTTGATGTCCACCTCAATCACTACGCTGGGTGGGGTTTCGGTGTACTGAGTAGAATGAAATCCTACTTGAAACTGCCCCGGACGAAATATGGCAATATCGGCAGCGAAATTAGAGTTTTTGTGAAGATGAAGCCCTAATTCAGAACTACCAGCAAAATAAGTTTCTGGTAAGTTACGGTTGAGAAATTTGATGATACAACCTATAATGAAGTACTGTAATTTACTTGTTCCCATGTTGATTTCTTCGATTTTTTTGAGTCCCAGCATAAAATCCTTGTAGCCTTTTCGGTAAATAGGATGCCCCTCAAACTCCTCGTAAACCAAAATTTTGGGTACTTGAGTGATGCTCGTTTCCATATCAGATGCTTGTTTTTTTCAAAAATAACCAAATTGAGTTCAAACTCCAATGTTCGTCCTCAATCATTTTAGTGGGCATAGACACTTAATGTATCCTCATCACTCCCCCAAAAACGCCTGACAAGCCACTATCAAATCTGGGAAAAAAGCATCGAAAAAGGCTTCGTAACGTGCCTCGTGCATGAAAAGTTCTTCGTCGGCCTGCTCGATGCCTTTCAAGAAATCAAAACGGCGCGCCATACCCGCAAACGACCGCGCCATACCTTCCCGAAACTGGTAATGATAAAGCCAGTCATATCGCGTCATGGAATCAATCAAAGGTAAGGCATCGGCAGGGAAAACAGAGCGATGCTTTTCCAAAATAGCATAAATACCTGCCGCAAAATCTTGGAGCGGTATTGAATGAAATTGTTCAAAACGTTTGGCCAAAAAATAGTCAAAGTACATATCCATCACAACGTTTTTGTACTTGCCAAAGCGATCGGGCAAAGCCCTGCGGCAGGCTTCACCTACGGGGTGCGTGTCTGTGAAAAAATCAATCTGACGATGGAGTAAAATCCCTTGCTTGATGGCTTGTGAATAGCCCACATGACGAGGGTGGTCAAGACGACCCCGCGCAAAGTCGCCCAGTAGATTGCCTACGATGAGGGGTTCTTGGTCAAACGACAAATAAAAGTGCGCTAAGTAGTTCATCAATGAGCCATACCGGCCTCCTTTGGTTTTTGGTATTGTATGACTTCTACCCCAAATTTTCGTAAAAACTCCACACCTTCATCTATACCAATGCCCTTGTAAGCGGCATAGGAATTCAAATAAACGACTCGTTTTATTTTCATCGTAAAAATCACCCTCGCACACGCTATACATGGCGAAAGCGTAACATAGAGTGTAGTGCCTTCGAGATTGGCTCCGTTTTTGACGGCATATAGAATGGCGTTCTGTTCGGCATGAAGGGCTAAGGAGCAGCTGCCTTTGGAGTCGCGGGGGCAGCCTGTCTGAGGAAACTCCTCGTCGCAGTTGTGTGTACCTGAAGGGGGACCGTTGTAGCCTATCGAAATGATTCTTGTATCTTTGGTCAATACCGCCCCCACTTGTGCTTTGATACAATGCGACCGCCGTGCCAAGTTTTCGGCCAATTCCATAAAAATATCATCAAATGCTGGACGTTGATTCATCGTTGAAAAAAACTAATGCGTAAATCGTGGGTTTAATCCAATGGATTGTCGGGACAAAGTTACAAGATAGGCAAAGGGTATCATTGAGCTTGATTTTCTTTTTTTAGTACTATATTGCTTTTTTAAATATAGCCCGTGAGTTTATAAACCACATAACCTATCATCTCGTGCCATATCGTGTAAAAAATATGAAGAAACTCCTCTGAAGGAAAAAGTTTGTCAAACCATATTTCGAGATCTTGCTGTAAGAACTGGGCAGGGTAGGGGGTGGTGGTGATGCCTACTTTGTCGAAACACCCTACGGCTCGTCGTAAATGAAACGCCGAGGTAATAAGCATACATTCGTTGGTTTTGAATTGCTCACGCAATATCTTGGCCGAAAAGAGAGCATTCTCGCGTGTATTTTTCGATTTTGATTCTTGGACTATATCCTCTGCCGCTACCCCCAATTTGAGGAGATAGCCACGGACTCCGTCGTTTTCTTCGGAATGACTCGCTATTTGTCCTGTGATAGATGTAAAACCGCCGCTGATGATGATTTTTTGAATCTTGCCTTCCTTATATAGTTGAAATGCCTGTGCTGCCCGATCACTACTATTACCCAGCCAAATGTGCCCAGACACAGGGTCATATTTTTTGATAGTACCGCCCAATAAAATGACCCCCACTTTTTGGGCATTAACAGTATGAGGGAAAGACGGCTCCCACCATTTTAGTAACTCATTGACGATGATTGGATTGCTGCATAAATACAATCCTACCAAGGCCGTCCAGATGAATCGTTTAGCCCGAAGGCGGTTTTTGGTCAAAACTCCGTAGCAAATCATCATGAAAGCCAATGTCAGTGGCATGGCCAATATATCGAAGGTCTTAGATAAAACGTAAAACATCTTTTCAGAAAAGTAAACTAAAATTTAAAACATGGGCAAAAGTATAGTATGAAGTTGCAAAAGGTAGTTTTTTTGCAAAAATTTGATTTAAACAACTAATCTTTATTAATTTTGGTTGTAATGAGAAAAAACACTCCAAATCATGACATCAGCAATCACAGAAGGGGTAAAAGTGAGTGTAGTTACACAATATCAACCGGCCTACTCCAGCCCGGCTCAAGCGCATTTTGTATTCACCTATAAAATAACTATAGAAAACCACAGCGAACATACTGTACAACTTCTGCGGAGGCATTGGTTCATCTATGACTCCAACGGCACCACACGAGAAGTGGAAGGCGAAGGAGTAGTCGGCCAACAACCTGTATTAGAACCGGGCGAAGTACATGAGTACGTGTCGGGCTGCAATTTGCGTACCAGTATGGGCAAAATGGTAGGCAACTACTTGGTGGAGCGTTTGTTAGATGGAAAGCAGTTTAGTGTAGCCATTCCGGAGTTTATGATGATTGCACCTTACCGCTTAAACTAACCCGTCTTCTCGTTTTGAATCTTCATAGTCTTTTTGGTTATTTTTTGACCGCTCAAAACCAACACGGCCTTCATTCGCCTTTTGTGTTTGATTTGTACCTCAATACCATTCGTAGCGACGAAAGAAAGGCGTATTTTGAGGTGATTGAACACATAAGAAAGCAACTCCTCCATAGCAAAGAACAGTTGCAAATCACCGATTTGGGAGCTGGTTCTAAACTTAACACATCGAAAATCAGAAAAGTGAGTGAAATAGCCCGCTATTCTCAAAAATCGGCGCGGTTAGGTCGTCTTTTTTATCGGCTGATACAGCGTTTTGATTGTCAGTATATTTTTGACTTAGGTACCTCACTGGGTATCACTACTCTCTATTTGGCGGCTGCCAATCCTGCGGCTCATCTTTTTACTTTTGAAGGCTGTCCTAATACCGCATCAGAAGCCAAGAAAAATTTTGAAATCTGGCAAAAAAACTATCCAACCTATCCATTGCCACGGCAGATTGTCGGCAACCTCGACCATACGCTCCCTCCTCAAGTGGCGTATGTACCCAGACTCGACTTTGTTTTCTTCGATGCCAACCACCGCTACGAGCCAACCTTACGATACTTTGAGCAGTGCCTCCCCAAAGTTCACAACGATACATTATTTGTTTTCGATGACATTCACTGGTCAGAAGAAATGGAAGCCGCATGGGAACAAATCAAAAATCATGAGGCCGCAACGGTTACGATAGATTTGTGGTCGGTGGGATTGGTATTTTTTAGGAAGCAGCAAGCCAAACAACATTTTGTATTGCGTTGGCCATTTTGGAAGTAACCCGATGAATGGAAAGGCTTACTTGTATCTTTCTTTCAACAAATTTTTCATATAAACATTGATGTCCCACTGGCTGGCTACGGGTAGATTGGTGAAGGGCAATGTAGGCAAATAGCCGGGTGCAGGACCAAATTCGGAGGTGATGGTGAGCGATGCACTCCCCTTTTGGCGATGTAGTGCCACGATTTTGTCCCACCAAGCCAAGTGTGCTTCTACGCAGCTTTTCCACTCGGGCGCGCGGGGGTCGTTTACTTGTGGGCCTTCGGGGTGGCCTATTCGGCTGTGGATATGGTCGCTGTGGCGTATGGCACGCTCCATGTTTTCGGCTTGGTCGGTCAGCAGTGATTCAGACACATTGACCCAATGAGAGAAATCGGCAGTAAGGCGTAATTTGGGGAAACTAACAAAATAATGCTGTGTAGCAGGACAGCTGTAGGTGAAGCGGCCTCGGTGGGTTTCGTGCAGAATCTTCACGCCTGTGCTTTTTTCTACCTCAAATGCTACTTGTATCAACTCACAATTTTGCTCATACGAAAAGTAATCTTTCCCTGTATGCGAATTGATAAAAAGAGGCTTGGCAGCAGCGATTTGCTGCAAGTCGTCTTTAAATTTGGCTTTATGCTCCACAAAATTTTCACTTCCTCCAAATGCCATCAAGATAGTATCGAGGTCATGTTCTCGCATGATGCGTATGGCTTCGGCAGACTGGGCAGGTGCAGCGGCTATTTCCATTCCGTCGTAGCCGGCGGCTTTTACTTTTTGAGCTGCTTCTGCAAAAGAAAGGCTTTCTAAACCCCATTTTGGGCAAAAAAAACGAATATTCATAGAGGATAGGTATAAGGGTACAAAGGTAAAAGGGTGTGGTCAATCGCGGACGGCACCCGTGCGCCAGGCTTCTACGATAGGGTACCAGATAGGCTGATACTCTACATAACGCTGAAGCTCATAATGGTCTTCTACAAATTGATTGGGGCGGCGGTTGAAGGTAAAATTGATTTCTGAAAAATTGGCTCTTTGGCCATACACCCATACTTCTCGGTCTTTGCTGCGCTGCACGCGGTCGGGTGAGCCCATAATGATAAAAATCATGCCTTTGTCGGTTTTCCAGCCTTCTTTATAGGTCGTGAAAAGGCGGTTGGCCTCTTCAACTCTCCTATAAAAAACACTGATGCTTCGTTTGGCCAAGTCTGTATTGCCATTCATCAAAGTCAGCCAATATTTATCCAACGATTTTTTGGGATCTTTGCTACTCAAAAGTTCATTGATTTCTTGGCTTTGGCTCATGTACATCACAGGGCGCACGAGTTCTGCAGGGAGGGTCATTTTAGGGAAACGCCGACCTACGACCAACAATCCTATACCCGATGCTTCGATTGTATCTTGACTCATAAAATACAATCCTTCCTCTTTTATGGAAACCTGTACGGAGGTATTAAGCATAAAAGTACTGTCCACTTCCAATGTACGGGCGGTGCTACGCGGTGAAGTATTCATGGGCGAAGCGGCTGCTTCAAAATCATGTCGGTAGCGCGTAACAAACAGTGGAAGAGTGGTTTGGTTTATATCTTGCAATATAAATTTTTCGTTGATATTGATGTAATTTTGTAATAAAGGAATGCGGCCTGTCGGCTCAAATAAAGCAAAACGATCGCTGAGTTTATCGCTTCGGAATCGAATAGCTAAGTCATTGAGGATTTTTTTGGTGGTACCAATCTCTGACAATTCTGCCAGCATAACGGCGTTGTTATAATTGCTTGGTTTTTTGACCTCGTAGCGTACTATATAGCGTGTTGCACTAAGTTGAGTGGTATTTTGTTCGGTCAGAGGGATATTGCCATAGCCCAGTCGCTCGCGTGATGAAAAATCGGGATAAAGCACGTAGTTGAGCGTAAATTTGGTCGTCATTTCTTGCCAGCGGATAGAGGCATTGTTGGGTTTACTCAAATCAATACGCATAAAAATCACCACAGAAGAAGAGTCTTTAATCAAAAATTTACTTTTGACTCCTTCAATCGTAATATCCTCACTGGCTACTTTGGGTTGATTGGTAGCATTTTCGATTTTTTTGGGGCGGCCTTTTTTTTGTTCTTGTGCTTGCAAAAAGCCGCTAAGTACCAATGTTATCAAAAAAAAGGGAATATATTTTATAGTTGGGCGTATCATGACTATATTAATTGAGTTGTTTTATAAACGCTAAATCAAATTAAATCGCATCATGGAAGTTTACTTTTTCATTTCGTTGAGTTGGTCCAAATCAGTAGTCTGATAGTGCCGATATACCTTCAGTACAATGGCCAACGCTACCGCTGACTCTGCCGCTGCCACAATCATCACGAAAAGTGCGAACATTTGCCCCTCCAAACGCTTCCCGTCGTATTGCGAAAAAGCCACTAAATTCAGATTGACGGCATTGAGCATCAACTCTAGGCCTATCAATGCCGCAATCACGTTACGTTTTGTGATCATCACCACCAATCCTATGCTGAACAGTGCTGCGGCTATCAAAAGAAAATAAGAAACGGGTATCATTGGTTAAGCCAAGAGGCAAATGTTTTTTTGAAAACGTTACAAATTTATGCTTTTTTCGCTCTATCATATCATTTTATACAAGCAGATACTTCCTAAAATATCCAATGGCTAAAGTCAAAACTGCTTATTTCTGTCAAAACTGTGGGCATCAGTCGGCCAAGTGGCTGGGGCGATGCCCCTCATGCAGCGAGTGGAACACGCTCGTGGAAGAAGTACTCGAAAAAGAAGACAAAAAAAATCCACTCAGCCAATGGAAGTCGGTGAGTATTGCTACTAAGCCCAAGTCTATTGCTGACATCAAATATGAAGATGAACCACGCCTCATTACGACCGATGCCGAGCTAAACCGAGTATTGGGTGGTGGAATCGTACCCGGGTCTTTGGTGCTTATCGGAGGAGAGCCGGGTATTGGCAAGTCCACCTTGATGCTTCAAATAGCCCTTACGCTCCAGCAGCGGGTATTGTACGTATCGGGCGAGGAGAGCGACCAGCAAATCAAAATGCGTGCAGAGCGTATCACCCACAAAAACCCTAACTGTTTTATTTTGCCCGAAACCAGTACCGAAAATATCTTCCGCCAAATCGAAGACCTCGACCCCGACATACTCATCATAGATTCTATCCAAACGATGCAGTCAGGGTTGATAGAATCGGGGGCAGGGAGTGTGTCGCAGGTGCGGCAATGTGCCTCCGAACTCATGAAATACGCCAAAGAAAGCGGTGTGCCGGTGTTTATGATTGGGCATATTACGAAAGACGGCAACTTGGCTGGCCCCAAAACCCTCGAACACATGGTGGATACCGTACTCCAATTTGAAGGCGACCGCCACACCACCTACCGTATCTTGCGTACCACCAAAAACCGCTTCGGCAGTACCTCCGAATTGGGTATTTATGAAATGCTCGGCTCAGGACTAAGACAAGTAACCAATCCTTCAGAGATATTGATTTCGCAGCGGGAGGAGCAGTTGAGCGGTATTACGATAGGCTCTATGCTTGAAGGCAACCGCCCATTGATGATTGAGATTCAGTCGTTGGTGAGTGTGGCCAACTACGGTACGCCGCAGCGAAGCAGTACAGGCTTTGACAACAAACGCCTCCAGATGCTGCTGGCGGTACTCGAAAAACGCGGCGGCTTTCGACTCGGTACGCAAGATGTATTTCTGAATGTAGCCGGTGGGCTGCGCGTAGAAGACCCTGCCATTGATTTGGCGGTAGTTACCTCTATCGCTTCTTCTTATGAAGATACTTTTGTGCCGCCGTCGGTGTGCTTTGCAGGCGAGGTAGGACTGGGGGGGGAGGTGCGGGCCGTCAGTCGCATCGAGGCACGTATAGCCGAAGCTGAAAAGTTGGGTTTCAAAAAAATCTATATTTCTAAATACAATATCAAAGGGCTGATTTTCAAAAATTATAATTTGCAGATTGTACCCGTAGCCAAACTCGATGAGGTATTTGCTGAAGTGTTGAAATAACGACCAAAATCAAAATAGGTTCAACGATCTGATGCAGCCCTCCCTATTTATAATCAGGTAGGACTGCACAAACTCTCCTGCTAATAGGGACTTACATAAATCCATGTTGTCCAACTTTGAACCTCTAAACTCCGAACGGTTCGCCGCTGCGATTGCTTTTCAGCCCTTTGCACTCAACTACCAACCATTCATTGATTGTTTTGCCTTTTTTGCGATTGTAAAAGTCGCTTCTATCCTCGCTGTTTTTGGTGTTGTTGCCTCCTGCGGGCTTTTCTTTGATAAGCAAGACTTCGTAACCCAAACTTTCCAAATGCTGTTTCAAAAGTAGTTCGCTAATTGCTCCCATCATGTAGCCGTTGGCACTTGGACTACTTCGTAAGGCTTGTAAAAATACGTTTGTGGTTACGCCAAATCGCTGTTCTATAAATTCTTGAATTTCGTCTTGCATTTTGGTTGTTAAAGTTTTGGGTAACTGAGTATATTGCCTAATCATTCATCTTATGCCACTTTTCTCCTTAAATCCCCCCTCATCTCAACCCTACTTTCACCCCGCCAAACCAAAAGCGTTCTTGAGCAGGCTCGAAAAATCGCCCGTTGGCGGCGTTGATTTGTACATTTTGAAAGTATATGGCATTGAATAGGTTATTGACTCCCACAAAGGGTTCAAAAGTCCATTTTTTAAGATGAAAAGTATTGCCCAATCGCAGATTGAGGAGGCTGTAGGCTGGAGCGGTTTGGGAGTTGGCATCGTCGGCAAAAAGTTGGGAAGCGTACCGCCATTGTAGGATACCAAACAGCCCTTTTTCACTGAAATATCTCCACTCTGCCTGTGCGGTATGTTTGGGGATACCGGGCAGGAATTTACCCTCCAGATTGGCCGTAGCTGTCTGGTACTGCTGATAAGTATAGTGAGCATAAGCATAGTTTGAAAAAAGCGACAAGCCTTTGGCTAAGGCCGCATTGAAGCTCACTTCTACCCCTTGCCGCAGCGAACGACCTGCATTTTTAAAAAAAACTCTACCCGCTTGCCCAGCGATTTGAAAAGGCACAAGCTCGTTTTTTACATCAATATTGAACAATGCCACATCGGTACGAATCCGCCGTGAGGCAAAAATCTTTGCGCCTATTTCATAGTTAATTGCCGCTTGAGGAGCCAAATCGGGGTTGAAGCCTCCTGTACCGGCAGGGTTGTTGGATAGCTCGCTCATCGTGGGCGTTTCAAAGCTGGTGCCGATATTGGAGTACAAACTCACACGCGGCGAAACCTCCCAAGTCGTACCAATCGTAGGATTGGCGCGGGTGTATTGGCGTGTACCCGACTGGTCGCCGTCGGTGAGGAAAGCATCGGTAGCACGGAGGTGTATTGCGTCTAAACGTACACCTGTAAGCAGCGTCCACTTTTGATAAGTGAGTTCTTGGGTAACATAAAAAGCCGTGTTTCGGAAGTTTTCGGCTTGGTCGAAGGTCAATCGGCCACGTTCTCCCACGAGGTTGTCATATCGCCTCCTCAAGTCTGTTTGGGTTTCGGCTTCTATGCCTGTACGAAAGCGATACCCCAACGCTCCTATAGTGTGAGAAAATTCATACTGACCACTCAGACCAGCAAAGGTTCTATTGATAGTACCTGCTCCTCCCGCCTGAAAAGCCAAAAAGTTGGCAAAGTCGCGCTTAGTACCAAACGCCCGTACAAAAAATAGATGTGAACCCATGCGTTTCTCAAAAGTCAGCCCAATGCGCCCCTGTGCTACCGATTCGCCTGCCTGAAATCGAATGTTGTTGGGGTGCGCTTGTCGGCGGTTTTCACTGACTTGGGCAAGGGTGATGCCGCCCGGGTCGTTGGCAGTAGGACTATTGCCATAATTGGCCAAAAGTGAAAAGCGTGTCAAGGAATCAAAATCATAGTGCAGTTTTAGATTGACGATGGCACTTTGCATCTGGCTACGTGCGCGGTAGCCCTCCGACTGATGCTGCGAAGCCACCAGTACATAGCCCCATTTACCTCGTTGGCGGCCTGTTTTGAAGCGATAACTCCGCAAACCATAAGAGCCTACCGTAGCTTGCACTTCTGCCAAAGGCATCTGGGAGGCATGGTCGGTCTGAAGGCTGATGACTCCGCCGGCGGCATTGCCATACAAGCCCGACGACGGGCCGCGCAGTACTTCCAGTCGGCTCATGGCTCCTACATCGAGATTGTCCACGTCGGCTTGGCCGTCGGGGGTAGATTCGGGGATACCGTCCACAACGAGCCGAATACCACGAATCCCAAAAGCAGCCCGCGCCCCGAAGCCACGAATAGAAATGCGTAGGTCTTGGCTAAAGTTGTCGGGATTTTGAACAAATACCCCGGCTATGCCTCCCATTGACTCAAAAAGCGAGAGTTGGGGCTGCCCCACTTGCAGGCGGCTGCCGTCTATCACGGTGAGGGCAGCGGGCAGCCGTCGTTCGTTGATTTGTAGGCGCGTAGCCGTTACGACGACAGGAGCCAGTTGGCGTAGCCACAGAGAGTCGCGCAGGGGGGCTTGAGCCAAAGTCTGTTTCCCCAAAATAGACATCAAAATACCAAAAAATAACGCCCCAGTCGGCTTTGTCATAATTGTTTACTTTTTTATCGTCGAAAAAACGACAATTTTCGCAGTATTCTATTTTTTCTGTCAATAAAATCCCTTCAAAATCTCATTTACCTTTATGACTCCTGAATCTTATTTAAGCCTTCAAGACCCTATTTTGGCTACTATCATTCAAACAACCCCTACTTTCAAAAAGACCGACTGGCAGCAAGATGTGTATCTGGCGTTGTTGGAGAGTATCGTATCGCAACAGATTTCGGTCAAAGCCGCCGATTCGATTTTTGCACGCTTTCGGGGCTTTTTGCCGATGCTTACCCCCAGTACGGACGGGGTCGACCGCGCGGTATTGCGGTAAAATTGAACATCATGAATACCAATTATATTTATCTTTGGAGGTCATAGACCATACTAAAACTAAGGACAAATCACCTCAACAAAACGGGACTTGTGAGCGTTTCCACAAGACCGTTCAGGTTGAGTTTTATGCAGTAGCATTCAGAAAAAAAGGCTACAATACCTTAGAGGAGTTACAAAAAGATTTGGATATTTGGCTTGAAGATTCCAACAGAAATCGAACTCATCAGGGTAAATATTGTTTTGGAAAAACGCCTTATCAGACCTTTGTGGATACGGCCAAATTAGCTTTGGAGAAAAGAATTGAACCTGTTTTTCTCTCCACACAGCAAACTGTAAGTTAAGTCATAATTGTCAGATCAAATAGTGTCTGATACACTACATAATCACGGTCAGTTTTATTTTCATCATGCTGGCCAACGTCATTTTCTTTTACCTTTGCAGTATGGCTAAAAAGAACAAGTTTTATGTAGTGTGGGAAGGCCGCCAACGTGGCATATTTGCTGATTGGCGTGAGTGCGAGCGACAAATCAAAGGCTATCCAGAAGCCAAATACAAGTCGTTTGATAGTATCGAAGAGGCCGAGCGCGCCCTACGAGGTCAGTACCGCGATTTTGTTTCGTCTAAAGCTATAAAGGTACTTCCCAAAGATACCCCTGCACATATCGGCAAGCCACAGACCGATAGCATTGCGGTAGATGCTGCTTGGAATACCGCCACCGGCGACATGGAGTACCAAGGCGTGTATGTACGGACTGGCGAGCGACTCTTTCATCAAGGGCCTTTTCAAGATGGCACCAACAACATCGGCGAGTTTTTGGCTTTGGTACATGGATTGGCGTATTTACACAAAAACAAAAGCTCAATACCGATTTATTCCGATTCTAAAACAGCCATGGCTTGGCTCAAACGCAAGCACGCCAATACCCAACTCGAACTTACTCCTCGCAACAAGCCGCTCTTTGAGATGCTACAACGTGCCGAGGCTTGGCTTGCCCAAAATACCTATACCAATCCTGTACTGAAATGGGAAACGGAATACTGGGGCGAAAACCCCGCTGATTTTGGTCGTAAATGATGCCTTCCGATGCCACGAATCAAACAACCCTATTTTGATTTCAAACAATTTAGAGTATGGCACGACCGCAGCGCACTCAAAGTCTGTACCGAATCCTGTATATTGGGCGCATACGTCAATGTACAAAATGCCACTCGTGTACTGGACATCGGCACGGGTACGGGGCTGCTGGCATTGATGATGGCACAGCGGAATCCTTTTTTGCAAATTGATGCCGTAGAGCTTGAGGCAGATGCTGCCGCACAGGCTGCCGAGAATGTCGAAAAAAGCCCTTTTCATGAGCAAATCAAAGTATATCATACTGCTATTCAAGATTGGCAGCCTTCAGAGCGGTACGATTTGATAGTGAGCAATCCCCCTTTTTTTGACCATCACCTGCTTTCTCCCAATGCCGATCGCAATCGTACCTTACATACCCAAACGCTTCCTTTTGAAGATCTGGGAGCATCAGTGAATCAATTACTGGCCTCTAAAGGGCGTTTGGTATTGTTGCTTCCGCCCTTGCCTACACGACAAATCCGTAACTTGTTGGCCTCGTATGGTTGGTACCAGACCCAACAACTACAAATTTTTCAACGCCCCTATAGTCCCATTTTTCGACTCATTACTACTTTTGAGCAATCAACAGAACATCGTAAGGTCGAAACCATGACTATATACGATGAAAAAAATAGCTATTCGGACGATTTTCGGCAGTTGCTTCAGCCCTATTATCTCATTTTCTAATCTTATCATAATGAAAGACACTATTGCGGCTTATTTTCAAGATTTACAAGACAAAATTTGTGCTGCTATTGAGCAAGCCGACGGTCTGGCTACTTTTGTGGAAGACGCTTGGCAGCACCACAGCGGCGGCGGTGGACGCTCACGGGTGATGCAAGAAGGAGCCGTCATCGAGAAGGGCGGTGTGAATTTTTCGGCGGTCAGTGGTCCTACCTCCGAAGCCCTCATGCGCCAGATGAATCTCTCGGAGCAGGCAGATTACTTCGCTTCGGGAGTTTCGATTGTGATGCACCCTCGCAGCCCATTGGTACCGATTATCCACATGAACGTTCGTTACTTTGAGATGTCCAACGGCCAATGGTGGTTTGGAGGAGGGATAGACCTTACACCACATTATGTTGTAGAAGAACAGGCGCAGTGGTTTCATCAACAACTCAAAAATACCTGCGATCCCTTCGAGGCTACGTATTATCCTCGTTTCAAACAATGGGCCGATGATTACTTTTTCTTACCCCACCGCCAAGAAACCCGTGGGGTAGGAGGGATATTTTTTGATCACTTGAGGGGACAAAACGAAGAAGAAAAACACAAGATTTTTGAATTTGTAAAAGCCGTTGGCGAAATCTTTGCTCCTACTTATACCCATTTGATAGCCCAAAATCGAGATTTGTTGTTTAGCGAAACCGAAAAAGACTGGCAGTTGCTGAGGCGAGGGCGGTATGTGGAGTTCAATTTAGCATGGGATCGCGGCACTAAGTTTGGCCTCGAAACAGGCGGACGTACCGAGTCAATTTTGATGAGTCTGCCGCCATTGGCACGCTGGCCGTACAATTATACCCCCCCTGCCAATACCCCTGAAGCTAAGACGTTAGGCTATCTCAAAAAAGGGATTGAATGGGTTTAGATACTGTTTTTGCTAATTTTTTGTAAATTTACGATTTAGAAAAATCAAGTATATCAAAGTCTTTCTTTGCCTTTGGGCAGTTGTTGTAGCTCAAAACCCATGAACGAAAATATTACGAATCAGAATCCAGAAGAACAACCCACCGACGAAAAACTGCACGACCAACAGGCCGTAGCAGAAATGTACCAAAATTGGTTTTTAGATTACGCTTCCTATGTCATCTTGGAGCGAGCCGTACCTGCCATAGAAGACGGCCTCAAGCCTGTACAGCGGCGTATTTTGCACGCGCTCAAAGAAATGGACGATGGACGGTTCAATAAAGTAGCCAATGCCATCGGTGCTACTATGCAATACCACCCCCATGGAGATGCCTCCATTTATGAGGCATTGGTCAATATGGGGCAAAAAGAACTCGTTTTTGATACACAAGGAAGTTGGGGCGATGTACGCACTGGCGACGGCGCAGCGGCGGCTCGTTACATAGAAGTACGCTTATCCAAATTTGCCAATGATGTCATTTTCAACGACGATACCACCGAATGGCAAATGAGCTACGACGGACGGAAGAGGGAGCCTGTTACGCTGCCGGTCAAATTCCCTCTCCTGCTTAATATGGGTGTTGAAGGAATTGCAGTAGGACTTTCGACCAAAATCCTCCCGCACAATTTTATCGAACTCATCGAGGCTTCGATAGCTTACTTGAAAGGGCAACCTTTTACTCTTTATCCTGATTTTTTAACAGGGGGCTACATAGATATTACCAACTACAACGACGGCCTTCGTGGGGGAAAAGTGCGAGTTCGCGCCAAAATCGAAGAATTGGATAAGAAAACATTGGTCATTCGGGAAATACCCTTTGGCACTACCACTACCTCTGTGAAGGACTCTATCATCAAAGCCAGCGAAGAAGGTAAAATCAAAATAAAAAAACCCGAAAAGGGAATGCAGGCGGTAGAAGACCTCACAGCCAAAGATGTAGAAATCTTGATTCACTTAGCCCCGGGGGTATCGCCTGATATTACGATAGACGCGCTCTATGCCTTCACCGAATGTGAGGTGAGTATCTCGCCCAATGCCTGTGTCATCATAGACCAAAAGCCGCACTTTGTTACGGTATCGCAAATCCTCAAGACTTGCACCGACCAAACCCTGCATCTGCTCAAACGTGAACTCGAAATTCGACGATTTGAGTTGAAAGAAAAACTACTTTACAGTTCGCTCGAAAAGATATTTATCGAAAACCGTATTTATCGCAATATCGAAGAATGTGAAACTTTTGAGGCAGTCATCTCGACCATAGACCACGGTTTGGAGCCTTTCAAGCCCGACTTTTATCGGCCTATCGTCGAAGAAGATATTTTGCGACTGACAGAAATCCGTATCAAGCGAATTTCTAAATACGATGCCTTCAAGGCCGACGAAGCCATGCGCCGCCTCGAAGAAGAACTGGCTGAAGTAGAAGACAACTTGGTACATCTGACGCGCTTTGCCATCAACTACTACAAAGACCTGCTAAAAAAATACGGTAAAGGTCGTGAGCGTCGTACCGAAATCCGCTCCTTCAATACGATTGCGGCTACGGTAGTAGCTGCCGCCAACCAAAAACTGTACGTCAATCGTGAAGAAGGATTCGTCGGATACGGCCTCAAAAAAGATGAATACGTCATGGACTGCTCCGACATAGACGACATCATCGTATTCCGGCGCGATGGCAAATACAAAATCGTGCGGGTAGCTGATAAAGTTTTTGTAGGCAAAGACATCATCTATGTTTCAGTATTCAAGAAAAATGATGAACGTAAAATTTACAACTTAACCTATTTGGACGGCAAGTCGGGGGTGAGCTATGCCAAACGATTTTCGGTAACGGGTATCACCCGCGACAAAGAATACGACGTAACGATGGGGACACCCAAATCGAAAATTACCTATTTTAGTGCCAACGACAACGGCGAGGCCGAAACCATCACCGTCAATCTGACGGCACAGTCATCGGCTCGTTTGAAAATATTTGATTTTAATTTCGCCCAGTTGGCAGTTAAAAACCGTTCGGCTATGGGCAATGTCTTGACCAAATATCCCGTTCGGAAAATAGTTTTCAAGTCCGCTGGAGCTTCTACGTTGGGGGGGGTAGATTTGTGGTATGATCAAGTGCTGGGTCGTCTCAACCGCGACGAACGTGGCCGCTATCTCGGCAATTTCGATAACGGCGACTTGATTTTGGTGCTTTACAAAGATGGTTCGTATGAAATGACCAATTACGACCTGACCAACCGCTACGAACCCAATACCATTTCAATATTACAAAAATTTGTTCCCGAACGCCCCATCACGGCAGTCTATTTTGAAGCCGGACAGAAACAATATTTTGCCAAACGCTTCAAAATCGAAACCACTACCACCGACAAAAAATTTTCTTTTATAGGTGATACCAAAGGTTCAAAACTCATCTTTGTTTCGACCGATACCCACCCGCGTGTCGAAATAATGGTAGAAAAAAACAAAAATGAAACCCAAAAGGAAGTATTGGTCTTAGATAGTTTGGTAGAAATAAGAGGCTGGAAAGCATTGGGCAATCGGCTATCGGCTGCCAAAATCAAAGAAATCAAGCCTTTGGATTCGCTACCCGAAGTGGCTTTTGCTCCAGAATCTTCATCTGAAGAGGCTGACAGCAATGAAGAAGTAGAAGAAGTATTGAGTGATACGGGTCAATTAGGATTGTTTTTAAAAGATTGAAAACAGCTATCTTACATATTAGGGCTATTGGCCGCTCACGCCGACTGCGCATATCGCTCCTCAAAAAACTTATTAAAGGAGCGTTGTGGAGTGGATTTGGGGGAGTGGTTTTAGTTCTATTGTGTAATTGGCGGGTAGTGAAAGCGACCGAAAACCGAATCTTTTTCGATATTAAAACCCTTCCTTCCAACGATGTAGGTCTGGTGCTGGGGACGAGTAAATACGTAGCTCGTGGCAAAGAAAACTTGTTTTTTAAATACCGCATGGAAGCCTCCGCTTTACTGTTCAAAGAAGGAAAAGTCAAATACTTGATTTTGAGTGGCAATAAAGAAGCTGAAACCTACGACGAACCCAAAGCCATGAAACAGGCCCTACTCAAATTGGGTGTACCCGAAGAAGCGATATGGCTCGATACAGCCGGCTATCGTACCTACGACTCGGTGCTGCGGTGTCGGCAAGTTTATGGCCAACAGAGGGTAACAGTCATCTCCCAAAACTTTCACAATGCTCGTGCCTTGTATTTGGCACAACACGAAGGGTTAGATGCCATTGGTTTTGCAGCGCAAGATGTACCTGATGGCTATTCTTTCAAAACCCTGTTGCGCGAGTATTTGGCTCGCCCCAAAGCCATGCTTGATGTGTATGTATTGAAACCTACTCCCGGAGTACGGGAGGATTAGACCAATCTTTTGACAAGTTCTTCTACCGAAATACTCTCTGCTTCGGCCTTGAAGTTACGTACAATTCGATGCCGCAAAATAGGGAGTGCGACGGCTTTTACGTCTTCGATGTCTGGAGAGTACTTGCCGTTGAGCAGGGCGTTGCATTTAGCTGCGAGTATCAAGGCTTGCGAAGCACGAGGTCCTGCTCCCCATTCCAAGTAGTTCTTGGAGTCAGCAGTAGCCAACTCGCCGTTGGGACGAGTTTTGTGTACCAATCTGACCGCGTATTCTACCACATTGTCGGTTACAGGGACACGCCGTACCAACTGCTGAAAGGCTTGGATTTCTTGGGCCGATATGACTTTATTGACGGTTGGTTTTTGGTCGGAGGTAGTAGCTTTGACAATATTCAATTCTTCTTGGAACGACGGATAGTCCAAATAAACCATGAACATAAAACGGTCGAGTTGGGCTTCGGGCAGAGGATATGTCCCTTCTTGCTCGATGGGGTTTTGGGTAGCCAATACAAAAAATGGGCGGCTAAGCGCGTGTTTTTGTCCAGCCACGGTTACGGCATATTCTTGCATGGCTTCGAGCAATGCCGACTGGGTTTTGGGCGGGGTACGGTTGATTTCGTCGGCCAAGATGATATTGGCAAAGACGGGACCTTTGATAAAGCGGAAGTTGCGCTCATTGTCTAAGGTTTCTGACCCCAAAATATCGGAGGGCATCAGGTCGGGAGTAAACTGGATACGATTAAAACTTAAATCCAATGCCCCGGAAATCGTTTGAATGAGTAAGGTTTTGGCCAAGCCCGGCACCCCTACCAGTAGGCAGTGGCCTTGACAAAATATAGCCGTCAGTAGCAGTCGAACGGTTTCGTCTTGTCCTACGATGACTTTGCTGATTTCGGTGCGGAGTTGTAGATAGGCATTTTTGAGGGCTTCGGCAGCCTCTACATCAGATGAGAACTTCATGGGGTTGGTGCTGGGTTTTGGGTTAATTATTGTCATCTCCTTTATCAAAGAGTTTACAGCTTTCGTATTCGGGTTCTACTTTAATAAACACATCTGCTACTGCTTTCCTAAACCATTCGTCTATAGCACGGGTTCGTTTGTTGGATAAAACAATATTGCTTAGTTTTTCAAAGTCGTCTTTTAGGCTAGCGATGTGAGGTTCGATTTTCTTCTTGAAATATACGATTCGCATGGCTGTTTTGCCGTCGTCGGTACGGTAATTCATAGGTGCACTTATCGTGCCAACTTTCATTGTATCGAGCATCATAAATAGGTTGTAATCCATAGAAGCATCAAGAGGCAACCTCAACGAACCCGATTGCATATCTTTGATAAGCCCCCCGGCATCGGCACTGTTTTTATCCTCTGACCATTCTTTGGCAGCTTTCTCAAATTTGAGGCTATCTATGACGATAAGATTGCGTAGGCTATCGAGGATTCGCGTAGGTGTAGATAAATCCATGCGGTTGTAGTCGGGACGGAGGAGTATGTGGCGTGCGCGGTATTCGGCACCACGGGTTTCGAGGAGTTGGATCAGGTGGAGGCCAAATTCAGACTCGATGGGTTCGGAGATTTCCATGGGCTTGAGTTTGAGGGCGGCACCCTCAAACTCCGGCACCATCATACCGCGTTTGGCAAAACCCAAGTCACCTCCTTGCTGTGCCGAGCCGATGTCTTCCGAATAGGCCGAGGCAAGGGCTTCAAAATCTTCGCCTTTTTCGACACGTTCTTTGTATTCGAGCAGGCGTTGGCGAAGCTCTTCTTTTTGGGCTTTGGTTACTTTGGCAAAACGCACAATATGACCTATTTCTACTTCGGCTGGTATGTAAGGTAAACTATCTTTCGGGATACTATTGAAAAATCGCTTTACTTCTTTGGGGGTTACTTTGATAGCCTCAGTGATTTTTCCTTGCATTTTTTCGGACACCAACTCTTCTCGTATTGGCTCCCGTAGTTCACTTTTGAGGGTTTCTATGCTTTTGCCGTAGGCTTCCACAATATTTCTCTCAGAACCAAAACGTTTGGCCATGTAGTCCATACGGGCGGCTACTTGGTTATCTATTTGTTTGTCTTCGACTGTTACGGAGTCTATCTCGGCTTTGGCCAAAAGCATTTTGCGTACTACCAAACTCTCCAATGCTTGACAGGGAGTAGGGGCGGGCTGGTTTTGAGATTTATACTGCAAAATCAAATCTTCCAACTCCGAGCGCAGAATGTAATAATTGTCCACTTTAGCAATTACTTTATTGACACTGATAGCCTGTCCTTGTGCCAAGGCTTGTGTACAAAATAACAGACTGGTAAGACAAAAAATGAGGGTATTCTTCATGGTTTTTTATTGACAATTCGATGTTCGGTAACTTTGATTGCTCTTTGGTCAGTTTTTTTGATGTGCTGTCGCTCAGAAAACGACACCACAAAATTTATGAAAGCCTAAATTAGATGATGTGAACTTTACTTGGCCAATTTTTTTAATTCTTCTTCATTGACTTGTAGGCCCAGTGCCTGTTTTAGTCGTTCTACAAGTTGTTGCTCCAAAAATTTCTGATAATCATTGATAACGGCCCCTCGTGCTTCTGTAAAGGTTTTGAGGCGAGCCGCTTCAATTTTTATTATTTATACCCAAACGTTTTTCCCATTGACACGAGTAGTATAGCTACCTTCTTTCCATTCGATATGGGCCAAATAAGGATTAGAGTTTTTGGCAAAGGCTCCTTCATTGATATTTATTTGGCCTATTTTGAGTGCATTGAGGCTTTTCTCTACCTCTTTTGTGGAAGTACTGAAAAACTGAAAACTAATGCGTCTGTTGCGGGCGGGGTTGGCTACGGGTCTGAATTTACCATAACTTTTTTCTATGATTCGGAGAGGGGAAACCCCGCTATTGATGAGTGCTTTGACAGTATGCTGAAGCCTAGCAAGTGCTAAGGAGTCGTTTTCGGATTCGTCGTTGTAAGCTGATATTTCTACGATGTAAGATTCATTGTTGAGCATTTGGAGGGCGACATCGAAAATCACTTCGCGGTGAGCAGGAGTAAGGTCAGAGGATTTTGGCACAAAAAGCAAATCGTTGGCTTTGCGCCGTAGCGGGTAAGGCAATATTGCCAGCATTTCTTTGGCGCGTTTGAAGATCGTATCATTATCAGTAGCGACTATGGTAGCAAAAGCTCGCTCAGGGTAAGTATATTTTTCTTTGTGCTGCTCCCAATATTGCCTTTGACCCAGTGAGTCGGTCAGTGCTTTTTCCCAAACGTGTGTGGTCATCAGTTGTTTAAGAAGGACACCTTCGCGCATTTCGTTCATCGAAAATCGAAAATCGGTATATTTTTTCTCTAAGTTTTCTTCTTCGATTTGGAGTAACTGGCGGTCTATGAATTGACGATAATATCGCTGCCTAACTACCGCCAAAGAGGCATCGCTGCCGGTGGGCGTTTGACGGTCATAGACGTACTCATAAAACTGCCCTATCGTAAGTGGACGATTATCTATCATTAAAAGTGTCTTGGTAGCATTGGGAGCAGATGCATTTTTTTTCCATTGGCCACGTAGCAGCGTTGAGTCCAAGGCAGCGAAGGCTTCATCACGGGCAGATGCTATCTCATTGATTTTATAGGCAGTTCTCAAACGGTTGATAAACACTTTTTTGACCAATTCCCCACGAGAGTCGGTCGTTACTTTTTGGGTAAGTTGGGGTGCCAATTCGGCAAAAGACTCAAGAGGTTTGCGGTTGATTAACTTGACTATATGCCAGCCATAATTGGTCTGAAAAGGCTGCGATATATCTCCTATGTTTTTAAGTGCAAAAGCAGCCTCCTCAAAAGCGGGAGTCATCGTGCCAGTCCCAAACTCTTGGAGCAGACCTCCGTTATTTTTGCTGGTGATGTCGTCAGAAAAATCACGACAAACGATGTCCCATGACTCTTGTTTTAAAAGTTGATACGCACGGTCTATTTTGGCTTTGGCTGCTTGCTGACCTTCGGTGTGTGCGTTGGGGCTGATTCGTACCAGTATATGTGCCACTCGTATCTTCCCTCTTGAGGGACGGCGGTCGGTAGTTTTTATCAAATGATAGCCGGCATTGGTTCGGATAGGGTTTGAAATTTGACCCAAAGGCAGCGAATAAGCTGCAGATTCAAAAGGATAAACAGTCTGAAATACACTAAAGTAACCAGTATCTCCACCTTTGGAGGCAGTGGCTACGTCTTTGGAATATTTCTGGGCTGTTTCTTCAAAACTAATTTCTTGCTGTACGATACGCCCCCGCAAAGCCACCGCTGCACGATAGGCAGCAAGGGTATCTGCTGGGGAAGCATCTTGCGAAACGGGTATTAAGATATGCGAGGTTCTCACTTCCTCTTTCATGCGCTGATATGCTTCGGCTACCAAGTTTTCTACCAACGTTTTGTCGGTCAGGTAGGGCTGGGCGAGATGTTTGCGGTACGATGCCATCTGCTCACGAAAATCTTCGGTAGTATCGTAGCCCTCACGTTGTGCGCCCAATGCCTTGATTTTGAGGATGGTGTATTGCTGAAAGTAATCCCCAATATCGGTGGGCTTGGTGGTATCGTCCGAAAATTGATTTCTGGTAAACGACTGAAAAAACTCATCGGTCGTAAATGACTTGTTGCCGATGGTCAAAATGATAGGCTCGGTAGGGACAGACGCAGCAGGCTTAGTAGTTTGACAGCCCCATATTATGCACAGACCCAAGCATACCACAAAAAGACATAACTTCATGCTGAATTTTTTAATTCTAAACACAAACTGTGCTTTATTTATTGTAAAAGACTGCAAAGTTACGCCAACTTTCCGAAAAACGTAAGGTTTGTCATGTCTTATCTGTTTGGTATGTGCGTTTATCAATTTGGAGATGTATTTTTGCCGTATGCGTTATTTTATTGAATTAAGTTATCGAGGGACACACTATCATGGCTGGCAAAAACAACCCAATGCCACCACCGTACAAGAAACCCTCGAAAATGCCCTCGAAAGGGTATTGCGGCAGCCCATCGAATTGGTAGGCAGCAGTCGTACCGATACAGGAGTCCACGCCGAGCAGCAGATGGCTCATTTTGATATTTCAACCCCATTGGCTCTTCTACGCCCAATCGTCCGTTCGCTCAATGGTATTTTGCCTTTTGATATAGCCGTCCAAAAAATTTGGCCTGTACCCGAAGGTTATCATGCGCGTTTTGCCGCTACTCACCGCTGTTATGAGTATCGTATCGTTACCCAAAAAAATCCTTTTTTGACGGATCTGGCTTATTTTTTTCGCCCTCCACTCAATCTGTCTGCCATGAATGAAGCAGCAGCATTGCTTTTGCAATACGATGATTTTGAATGTTTTAGTAAAACCCATACCGATGTTAAGACTTTTATTTGTCAGATTGAATACGCTTATTGGCAAATAACCGCCCAAGGATTGACTTTTTACATCAAATCCAATCGTTTTTTGCGTGGTATGGTGCGGGCCATTGTCGGTTCGCTACTGGCAGTAGGACAAGGGAAACTCACAGTGGCCGATTTTGAGCAGATTATTCTTTCCAAAAATCGTAAAAAAGCCGCTGCCCAAGCCCCAGCTCATGGGTTATTTTTGACCGAAGTAGGCTACGAAAACCATCAATTACATGAATAATATCGGAATCATCATTTTGGCCGCAGGTGAGTCGAAGCGCATGGGGCAGCCCAAACAACTGCTGGATATAGACGGCAAAAGCCTCATTCGTCGTACTTCCGAAATAGCCTTGGCTACCGACTGCTACCCTGTGGTGCTGGTAGTGGGCGCACATAAAGCCCAAATAGCCCCTGAAATAGCTGACATGCCCCTGACCATCATAGATAACCCCCAATGGCAGCAGGGCATGGCTTCTTCGGTCAAAGTAGGACTGGCAGGTATGTACATGACCTACAAAGACGTAGAGGCGGTACTGATGCTCGTATGCGACCAGCCGTATTTGTCGGTGTCGTTGTTGGAGCGAATGGTGGAGATGTACAAACAAAAAAAGCCGCTTGCCGTAGCCTGCCGATATGAGGAAGAAGTGGGTGTACCGGTTTTGTTCGACCGTAAGTTGTTTGAGGAGTTATTGAGTTTGGAAGGTGATAAAGGGGCAAAAGCAGTACTCATGCGTCATATTGAAGATGCCTCACTCGTCAATTTTGAAGCGGGAATCATAGACTTAGATACGCCCGAAGATTATAGAAGGTTTCGAGAGGAGTGATTAGAATTATGCTAAGTGTCGAACGAGCTTATTAGTCTCAAAATACTTTGCCTCGAATTGCTAATAAATGAGGAGAATCATGGGCATTTGACTCTACCATTACTTGTTGCATAAAATACCCTTTATTTTTTGGGTGAAAGTGTACTTCTATTTTTAAAGATTTATTGGGTAATGCTTCATTTGATTTTAAGTGTAGGGGTTGTACAACTAAGGTCAGATATTATTCGGTTGATTATGAGGGGATTATTTCCAGTATAATTACTGATTCATAAATAGTTTTCATTATTTTGCAGATTTGCTCATATGGGACGAGTAAACAGGCCGATTCTAAGTGAATCACAGAAAATAGAGTTGGAAAAGCTCTTCAAAGAATCCACTAACCACAGTTTGAGAAAACGCTGCCAAACCATTCTACTGAAATCCGAAGGACGCGATTCAAGAGATGTAGGAAGTATAGTTGGTATGTGCAATGTGAGCGTAAACAGTTGGGTAAAACGATACAAATCAGAAGGGATAATAGGTTTACATATCAAACCAGGGCGAGGCAGAAAGCCTCTTATTGATGTAAAAACGGACGAATTGCCTATTTTGGAATCAGTCAAACAGCATCGGCAAAAGGTATCTACGGCAAAAGCTGAATGGGGATCATCAAGCGAAAAAGAAGTAAGTAAAACTACATTCAAACGATTTTTAAAAAGCTTGGTGGAAGATATAAACGCATAAGAAAGCGTTGCAAAGGTAAGCCTAATGCAGAAATCTATCAGTCTAAGAAAGCAGACTTGCAAGAGTTGGAAAAGTTGGCAGAGAAAGGGTTGATAGACCTTTTTTATGGCGATCAGACTTGTGTCAGTAGTGAGGGATATGTTCCTTATGGTTGTCGGACCGCCGATGCGGCAATTCCCAGGTGAAAAAATGGCTATTTATACCGAAAAAGGCTATAAAATCAATATTTTTGGCCTCATTAGTAGAACCAATCAGTGCCATTGGGTAAGTACCCAACAAAATATAGATAGCCAATTTGTAGTCAATCATTTGGATAATTTATCGCTTAAAATAAAAAAACACACGGTCGTTGTCTTAGATAATGCCAGTATCCTTCAATCTAAATTATTGAACCAATATCGCTCTATTTGGGAAAATAGAGGGTTGTTTATATTCTTTCTGCCAACTTACTCACCACATTTAAACATTGCTGAAACAGTATGGCGAAAAATAAAGACAGAGTGGATTGTACCACAGGATTATCTCGGAAAAGATAACTTATTCTACGCTGTCAATCGTTGTATGGCTAATATAGGTACTTATCTCAAAATCAATTTTAGCTCTTTTAATGAAAACTAAATATGGACAAGTACTTCAAAGTAATTGTGATTGCTTTAAAACATCTCATAATATTCAAATTTAAAAGTGAATATATAGAAAGTCCAATCGTTAAAGTTGTCAATCAGATAGTTTGCTTTTCAAACGCAAATTCATGCGAATGGCGTTTCAAACGCGAATCAACTCACCTATAAGACTACCCTTTTCACAGGGATTTTGCTTATTTGCTTCAACTTGGCAGGGTTCGATACATCAAACTGATAAAAACCGTCTTTACCTATCATCAGCAAGCTACGATTGGCCAGAGGTATCACATCGTAAGCATCAATGCCCGTCAGGTGCTGGAGTTGGCGAAGGTCAAAGTCATTCTGGGCATCGAGCGATTTGAGGCCGTGTGTCCCTTCGCACAGATATAAGTTTGGAAAGTCTATCCCCAGTCCATGGGGGTTTTGCATGGGATAAGACTTCACCAGTTTTGGGGCGCGCAAGTCGCTGATGTCCACTACATCGAGTTGATTCAAGCCGCGATTACACATCGTACCAGAGCGTAGGGTTACGTAAGCACGGTTTTCGTGTACTACCACAGGGTCGCAGGCGAAGGCGTGCTGAAAAACCGAAAGCTGTTTGGGGGCTTCGGGATTGACATTGTCAAAAATAAACATACCCGTAGTAGAGCCTATGAAAAGTTTGTCGCGGTAGGGGAAAATCGTTTCGATGCCCCAGCCGAGGTTGATGGTATTACCACGACGAGGGGCTTCGGGAGTCCGAATGTCAAAAAGCTGCAAGGCATTTTGTGTAACGGTGTAGAGATATCGGTCATAGAGCGCAAATCGTGCCATAGAGCCGGCCTGTCCTTGTGAGCCGGCATTGGTGTTGGGGGCTGCTGATTGCATCATGGCACGGCCATCGGCAGCAAAAAGCCATATACCCCTTCCCCACCAGCTACCATTGCTACCTTCGCAGTTGGTTTTGAGGGTTTCGGTTACGATTTCTGTTTTCGAATCTCGGATACTCCCCGTTTGGGAGTTTAAGTTCCAGCCTACCCCGTCAAACTGCCCGTTGGGAAAAACCTCATTGACTCTACCTACTTCTTTGATAGCGCGAGGATTGGAAATATCCAACGCCACCAAATCGCAGTAGCTATCGGCATAGAGGATATTGCCCCTTACGGCCATATCGCCATTGCCGGGGATTTTGATGAAAGACACCATCTGAGGCGACGCAGGGTTGCTGTTGTCCACTACGTGCAGCCCTTCTTTGATTTCGTTGATGAGTAAAAAATTGCCTTTGACATAAATCTTGCCCGGATTGATGAGGTCGCGGGAGGGTTCGGTTTTGATGCTTTGGCGTATCTCTGCCAATGCCACCGTAACAGGCGTAAATTGTTTGAAACGACGTGTTTCGGTGCATTGGTCAGTACAAGAAGTTTGGCAAAATACCAGTACTAAGGCTGAAAGAAGTAGCGTGTATCTCATGGCAACAAAGATTTGAGGGTTGTTTCAGCCATAGACGCAAGCACCTTAGCAAAAGTTGGAATAGTTTTTTATTTTCTAAAGCAACGTATCCATACGTTTTTGCATCTTTCTAAAAAACATCAAACTCTCTCAAAAATCATGAAAAAATACAGCCTACTATTCGTCTATCTGCTCGGTACTTTCTTGGCTATGGCCAACAGTGATGATACCACACCTTACCTTACCAAAACCTTCAATGCTGCCAACATCAAAGCCCTCTACGTGCGTACAGCGGGCGGAAGCATCAACGTAACAGGCCAAGGCGGTGAGGCCAAAGTAGAAGTAATCATCAAACCCAACAACTGGAATGGCCGTAATACCCTCGACAAAGAAGAAATAGAAGACCGCCTCCAAGACTACTAACTCACCGTAGCTATGGAAGGCAATACTCTCGTATGCAAAGCCAAACGCAAAAACAACGACGACCGCTGGGAGTGGAAGCGTGGTTTGAGTATCTCTTTTCGTATCAGTGTGCCTTCACAAATCAGCAGCGACTTGCTGACAAGTGGCGGCAGCATCAAGCTCAAAAACCTGTCGGGTAAGCAGGAGTTTACGACCAGCGGAGGTAGTATCAATGTAGAAGAATTGAAAGGCGACATCAAAGGCCGAACTTCGGGCGGTAGTATCCAATTGGCCCACTGCCACAATCAAATAGATTTGACCACCAGTGGTGGGAGCATCACAGCCGATGATTGCAGCGGCGACATCACCCTCAAAACCTCTGGCGGTAGCATCAGCCTTCAGCAAATGCAAGGCCAAATAGAAGCCCATACCAGTGGCGGCAGCATCAAAGGCGAACGCATCAAAGGCGACTTATCGGCCAAAACTTCGGGTGGAGGGATTCGCTTGACACAAATGGCAGGCGCGCTCAAAGCCAGTACCAGTGCAGGGGGCATTGACGTAACGATGACCTCACTCGATAAACACCTCGACCTTTCGACCTCTGCTGGTGGGATTCGGGTACAAATGCCCCTCAACAAAGGTATGGACTTAGACCTACGATCCACCAATCGCGTGGACATCGCTCGACTTGAAAACTTCTCTGGCTCACAGAAAAAAGACCGAGTTCAGGGTCAAGTCAATGGCGGAGGCATTGCGGTCAATATGCGAACTACGGCAGGTTCGATTTCGATCAATGAATGATTGTTTTTTAATTCCAACTTATAACAACAAAAAGCCTGTCAGACTGACGGGCTTTATTTTTGGGTAATACCTTTCCCGACGAAAATCCCTACTTTTGCATCGTTTTTTTGTCAGCATTGACATTTCATCATTCAAAATTCTCCCATGAAAGGAATCATTTTGGCCGGAGGCTCTGGCACACGCCTTCACCCGCTTACACTTGCCGTCAGCAAACAACTCATGCCGGTCTATGACAAACCCATGATTTACTATCCACTTTCGATACTGATGCTGGCGGGTATCAAAGACATACTCATCATTTCGACCCCACATGATTTGCCTCATTTCCAAAAACTCCTCGGCGACGGCAGCCGCATCGGGTGTAGCTTCACCTACGCAGAGCAGCCCAGCCCTGACGGTCTGGCGCAGGCTTTTATTATTGGGGCCGATTTTATCGGGAAAGACAAAGTAGCACTCGTACTGGGCGACAATATTTTTTATGGTAGTGGCCTTAGCAAACTCCTCCAAGCCAACAACGACCCCGACGGCGGTGTGGTGTTTGCGTATCAAGTCAATGACCCCGAACGCTACGGTGTCGTGGAGTTTGACAGCGATTTTAATGTACTTTCTATCGAAGAAAAACCCGCCCAGCCCAAATCCAACTACGCCGTACCGGGCTTGTATTTTTATGACAACGAGGTCGTAGAAATAGCCCGCAACATCAAACCCAGCCCACGGGGTGAGTTGGAAATCACCGATGTAAACCGCATCTATCTCGAAAAAGGAAAACTCAAAGTAGGCGTACTCAATCGCGGTACGGCTTGGCTCGACACGGGTACTTTTACATCGCTGATGCAGGCGGGGCAGTTTGTACAAGTCATCGAAGAACGCCAAGGACTCAAAATCGGTTGTATCGAAGAGGTGGCATATCGTATGGGCTTCATCAATGCCGACCAGTTGCGCCAAATCGCCCAGCCGCTCGTCAAAAGTGGCTACGGTGCGTATTTGTTGCGATTATTGAAATAAAAACTCCCTTTATCCATGTTTACAGGAATCGTAGAAACCATAGCCGAAGTAACAGACATCGTGGCCGAAGGCACCAATTTGACTTTTCGACTGCAAACGCCCCTTGCTTCCGAACTCAAAATAGACCAAAGCGTAAGCCACAATGGCGTTTGCCTTACCGTAACGAGCGCAGAGGCTGATACCTACACCGTAACGGCGGTGGACGAAACCCTCCGCAAAACCAACTTGGGGCTATGGCAAGTAGGCATCAAAGTAAACCTCGAACGCTGTATGCCGGCCAATGGCCGCTTCGATGGGCATATCGTACAAGGGCATATTGACCAAACGGGGGTTTGTACGTACATCGAAGAAGTAGGCGGAAGTTGGCTTTTTGATTTTGAATATGATGCCTCCACGGGCAATATCACCGTCGAAAAAGGTTCGATTTGTGTCAATGGCGTAAGTCTGACGGTGTTCAATTCGCGTCCGAATGGTTTTCGAGTAACCATCATTCCGTACACCTACACCCATACCAATTTTCACCAACTTTCGGTAGGCGATACCGTCAATCTCGAATTTGATATTTTGGGAAAATATTTGCAGAAAATCGTAGCCAATAGGGCTTTTTCGCCAAAAAATATTTGACTATTGTATAACCCCGCAGGGGTATGACTCGAGGGTATTTGTTTCTACCGATATTGAACCCCTGACGGGGTAGAATATACATAAATACTCTTCTGTGTAAATCTTTGAAAAAAAATCTGTACAAATCTGTGCGAAATTAAAACCACTCATTCCTCTAAACACCTTGACATTTCCCAAAATCTGTTACGAAATCTTTGTTCGCTCCTTTTGCGACTCCAACGGCGACGGCATCGGCGACCTCAACGGCATCACCTCACGCCTCGACTATCTGCAAGATTTGGGCATAGAGGCAATCTGGCTTACGCCTATTCACCCGTCGCCCAGTTATCACAAATACGACGTAACAGACTACTACCGGATTGACCCCGAATTGGGTACGCTCGCCGACTTCGACCGACTGTTGGCCGAAGCGGATCGTCGGGGGATAGCGGTTTATATGGATTTGGTCATCAACCATACCAGCGCGCAGCACCCGTGGTTTCGGGAGGCAGTTAAAAGCCCCCAAAATCCTTTTCGGCAGTACTACCATTGGAAAAGCCCCGAAGAAATCGAAGCGTTGGGCATCGCCACCCGCGAAACTACCCCCGATACTTGGGAGCGTGAGCCGTGGCATGAAGCACCTCATAACTCCGAAAAATACTACGGGCTTTTTTGGAAAGGGATGCCTGACCTCAACTTTGACCACCCTCCTGTACGCAAAGCTATCTATGAAATAGGGCATTTTTGGCTACAACGAGGGGTAGACGGCTTTCGGCTCGATGCCGCAAGGCATATTTACCCCGAATGGGAAGAATACAAAAACTATGATTTTTGGGAGGAGTTTCGCCAAGAAATGCAAAAAGTAAAACCCGAGGTGTATTTGGTAGGAGAAGTTTGGACAGCTGCCGAACGCATCGCGCCTTATTTCAGGGGACTTATTGCCAATTTCAATTTTGATTTGAGTTTGGCCCTGCAAAAAATCGTAGCCGAAGAACACGACAGCGTGGAGTTGGTGGCTACTTTGGCCAAAAACAGGGCCATTTTTGCGAAAACAAATCCACGATTTATAGATGCCATCATGCTTACCAATCATGACCAAACACGCATCGGAAGTGTTGTCAAGGGGCATCTTCATCAACTCAAAGTGGCGGCCAATCTGCTGCTTACCCTGCCCGGACAGCCATATTTGTATTATGGCGAAGAAATCGGTATGTTGGGCAAGAAGCCCGATGAGTACATCAGAGAGCCTTTTTTGTGGAAAAAAGGCCGCCATGACCGCCAGCGCGCTCGGTGGCGAAAAGCCAAATATAGCACCAGCCGTACCGTAGTGCCTTTGGAGCAGCAGATAGACGATGACTTTTCACTTTTCAACCACTACCGCCGCCTTATTGCTTTTCGCAAAGCACATCGCGCCTTGTATGATGTTCATGGGAGCGTCATCCCGATCGTAACTGATGACCGACGCTTGGTGATGTTTGAACGAAAGTCTGATGATGAAAAACTCATCGTTGTACACAATCTTTCGGGCGATTGGATTAGTTTTGAACCTTCAACCTTAGCAGCTACCGACATCGCCTTTCGGACTTCTGCTGCCGTAAAATGGCAAGGCGAAATCCTAAACTTAGCTCCGTATAGTTGTGTAGTTTTTAATGCCTAAATATTTACCATGAACATCGAAATACGCAAAGGCCGCCCCGAAGACATTCCGCAGGTTTTTGAACTGGTGCGCGAACTGGCCATTTACGAAAAAGCCCTCGACCAACTCACCAACACCCCCGACCAAATGCTCGAAGACGGCTTTGGCACTAATCCCATTTTTGGCCTCATCGTAGCCGAGGCCGACGGCCAAGTCGTAGGCATTTCGCTCTATTATATTCGCTATTCGACTTGGAAAGGCAAACGTCTGTACCTCGAAGACCTCATCGTAACCGAATCTATGCGCGGCCACGGCCTTGGCAAAAAACTACTCGATGCCACCATAGCCGAAGCTCGTGCTACCCGATGTACAGGTATGATGTGGCAAGTACTCGACTGGAATACGCCCTCTATCGAATTTTACAAACGCTACGGCACGCGCTTCGACGGCGAATGGCTCAACTGCCACTTAGATTTTTAGTGCTTGAAGTGCCTAATGCCCGTCGTTACCATCGCCAAACCGTGCTGATTGCAGTAGTCAATAGACTCTTTGTCGCGGATACTGCCACCGGGCTGTACTACTGCCGTGATGCCTGCCAAATGGGCAATTTCGACACAATCCGGAAACGGGAAAAAGGCATCGGAGGCCATCACAGACCCTTTCAAGTCAAAACCAAACGCAAGGGCTTTGTCAATGGCTTGGCGGAGAGCATCTACCCGCGAGGTTTGACCTGTGCCACTGGCCAAGAGTTGGTTTTCTTTGGCCAAAACAATCGTATTCGATTTGGTGTGTTTACAGACTTTGAGGGCAAATTCTAAGGCCCGAAGTTCAGACTCATTAGGTGCTTTGGTAGTGGCAGTGGTGAACTGCGCGGCTGTTTCGGTAGTCAAATCTTTGTCTTGTTCCAACACGCCATTCAATACGGTTTTGAACATTTTGGTAGGTAACGTAATGTTTTTACGAAGAAGCAAAATGCGGTTTTTCTTCGATTTCAAGAGTTCCAATGCCTCTGGCGTATAGTCGGGTGCGATGAGGATTTCCATGAAAAGCTGGTTCAATTCCTCGGCAGTAGCTGCATCAATGGTAGCATTGGTGATGATGACTCCCCCAAATGCCGATACAGGGTCGCAGGCGAGGGCGTTGAGATAAGCATCACGGGCAGTAGATGCCGTAGCCACTCCACAGGCGTTGGTATGCTTGATGATGGCAAACGTAGGCTCACTTCCAAACTCGTCAATAAGGCTGACACAGGCATCTACGTCCACCAGATTGTTGTAGGATAATTCTTTGCCGTGCAATTTGTCAAACATGGCGTTCAAATCACCATAAAATGTAGCCGCTTGGTGGGGGTTTTCGCCATATCGCAAAGCGAAACTTGGCATTTGGGTAAAGTCCCGAAGGCTATCGAGTGGGTCTTGCTGGGTTTCGGGTTGTGCCAAAAACCATTGATTGATAGCCGTATCGTAATGGCTGGTCGTAGCGAAAGCCTCTTGGGCATAGCGTCGGCGGTCGGTCAGGTCGGTTGCTCCTTGTTTTTCGGTCAAAAGGCGCAGTACATCGGCATATTGACTACGCGACGACACGATGAGCGTATCTTTGAAGTTTTTGGCACCGGCACGGATCAACGAAATGCCGCCAATGTCAATCTTTTCGATGATGTCGTCGGTATT
>JBKBKL010000009.1:0-8363 GCA_046294665.1 Runella sp. | reverse complement strand
CTCCGGAGGCTACGGTTTCCTCAAAAGGGTACAAGTCCACAATCACCAAATCAATGGCAGGGATATTAAACTCATTAGCTTGGGCTACATCTCCCTCATCGGTACGGCGATACAGAATACCCCCAAAAATAGCAGGGTGGAGGGTTTTGACACGCCCCCCAAAAATAGAAGGATAACCCGTCAGGTTTTCGACAGGCGTAACAGGCAGCCCCATGTTTTCGATGAAGGCTTGTGTACCCCCCGTGGAGTAAAGTTTTACGTCGTTTTGGTGGAGGAGTTGGACTATAGGGGCGAGGCCGTCTTTGTAATAAACCGAAATAAGTGCTGATTGAATTTTTTTCATTGGTACAAATCGGCTTTTTGCTTGGTGCAACCAGCCATGAAATTGAGATATGGTAAACAAAACAAAGCGCAAAAGTAGGGTTTTTGAGGCTAAAATGTATCCAAACTTTTGTTTTTTGGATAGTTTATAGAAATCTGCTTACCCATTTATTCTATTTTGTTGCTACCAATGAAATGATTGTACCCATCGAATAGTTTGGATACTATTTCTGTTTCTCCCTCTAAAACTTACGTGCATACCCCACCCGCACAATTTGTGTTTCGTACAAATCGAGGCTTTTCAGCGTAAAGCCTGTGCTGGTTACTACTTTCTGAATACGCATCGTGTTCAAAATATCGCTTGCATTGGCAAAGAGTTCGCCTTTGCCGTTTTGTATCCCTTTTTTCAGCCCTAAGTCCAACGAATAACGACTTTCTATTCGTCCCTGTGGGATAATGTCGGGGGCTAAATAAATGCTTGATACCTGAATATCCCATTTTCGGGGTAACTTAAAAATGCCGTTGATTTTCATATTGCCCGAATAAATCTGTTGTTGTTCGGCACGAAACGACACATTGAAAGGATACACGTTATCAATGCTGAACGCACTAATCGTATTTTGATAGCCATTCAAATTCACATTCACCGAAAACCACTTCGTAATTTCTTGGTTCAACACCAACTCAATGCCTTCGTTTCGCCCCGTGCCTGCATTTTGTGAAATGGAATTGATAAAGGTGCTTCCTGTGGGGGCAGTAACAATGCGTGTCAAGATGTTGTCAATCAAACGCATATACGCCGCCGCATAGATATAGCCACTTTTCCAAGAGTTTTTGTAGCCCAACTCTACGGTTTGGGTAAATTGTGGGCGAAGGTTCGGATTGCCCGTTTTCAGGATTTCAGGGTCATCATATTTCGGAAAAATACGCAAATCTTGTTCATCAGGTCTATCCACACGGCGGTTATAGAACAAGGAAATTCGGCTGTTATCATTCACCAAATACGCCACCCGCATATTCGGAAAAGGTTGCAAATAGTTGTAACCGTTGCTTTTATAGGTGTTGTGCGTGGGCGTAACTTCGTAATCTACTTTTACACTTTCCATTCTTAGCCCTGCTTCTATTTCCCAAAATTTGCTTTCATACACATAGTTTCCGTACAAAGCCCCGATGTATTCGTTGTAATTTGCCCAACCTTGTGCTCCCAAATCCAAAATAGAATTTTGCCCGGGTACAAACACCATACTCGTAGGAATATATCGCCAACGCAGTTTTGAGCCTAATTCCAAACGCCCACTTTTCAAGGGTTTTATGTAATCAATGTTCAAATCACTTACGTTTTCATCGGCTATGAGCATTGTGGCGTCATTGCTTTGTATGTTTGGCAAAAAATTATCAAAACGGAATTTCTCGTCTTCTCTATGAAAGGTGTAATTAAAGTTGGTTGTGATTTTATGCCCTGCTTGTTTGAATTTGTGTTCGTAAATCAGCGAAGTATTGATAGCCGTATTTACTTCATCTTCGTAGTATTGCCAGAGGCGTTGCCTTTCGGTTAGGTTTTGGTTGAAATAAGGCAAGTCGCCCCTATCAATATGCCCTTCACGGTTGTAGAGTGCCGAAAAAGTGAAAGTATTGTTTTCGTTAATATTCCAATCCAAACCCGTTTTTACGGTAGCAATGGTTTGGGTGCGGTTTTCCAAAAATTGTTGTTCAATCACCTTGCCGTCATCATAGATGCGTTGAAAAAACTCATTTTTATTCAAGACTTTTTGCGAAACAAGGTCGCCTTGAAAGAACAAATTGACTTTCTTTTTTCTGTAATTGAGAGTGAGCGAAGGGTTGAGTTTGTAATTGTCTTGATACTGCGGACGAATAGTCGGCAAGTTGGCTTGCTTTTGCCACAAAGCCCCCACACCCGAAATCAAACCTACTTTTCCGTTTAGTCCTTCCTGTTGGTTTTTCTTGAAAATGATGTTGATAATGCCCGCACTTCCGTTGGCATCATTTTTGGCGGAAGGGTTGTTGATGACTTCAATCCGTTCTATGGCAGAAGCGGGGATATTGTCCAAACCCGCCTGATTGCCAAAACCCGTAAGGGCAGTTTGTTTGCCGTCTATCAAAACCGTAACTTTTTCGCTACCCCGCAAAGCCACTTTTCCGTCTTGGCTTACGGTTACGCTTGGCAAATTTTTCATAGCTTGCAAAACCGAGCCACCCCCTTGACTAAGGTTTTCGTCCATTTTGAAGGCCTTTTTGTCTAAGGTTTCTATCACTGCATCTCGTTTGCCATTTATGACTATTTCTTGCAAAGTTTCGGTATTTTCGACAAGCTCTATCGTGCCTATGTCTAAGAAGTCATTGAGTTTGCCTATAAAAACGACTTTTCGGAGAGTGTAGTACCCGATATAAGACACTTCCAAGACGTATTCGCCTTGTTTGAGGTCTTTGAGTGTGAAAAGTCCGTTTTCGTTGCTTACGGTACCTGTTACGAAAACGCTATCTTTGGCATTTTTCAAGACCACATTTACAAAAGGTAAAGGCTCTTTGGTGGCTTTGTCTTTGAGGTTGCCCGATAGAGTCGCGGTTTTGTTTTGGGCAAATGCCGTCTGCATCGCCAAAAATGAGAGAATTAGAAATAAGTGTTTCATTTTGATATTTTTTGGCTTAACCACTAAGGACACAAAGGTTTTCACGAAGTTCGCAAAGAGTTCTTTGTGCTTCTCTGTGCAACCTTCGTGAGATCTGTGGTAAATAAGGATAGAATTACTTTTTAATTTCCTTGATAAAGTTTCCCTTTTCATCAAAAATCAAATCCTTGCCCTTGATTTCTACTTCGTAGGTCAGTGTTCTTTTTGCATCAGTGATTTTGGCGGCTTCTTTGATTTTTTGCCCTTTGTGTTGGGTAGCAAGATATTCTAAAATGTTTTTTGGCAACTCACTTACTGCTATTTCGGTTTCGGTTTCAAGGATATTGCCTTGCGAGTCCAACAAAACAGAGGTTTCTGCTTTGCCGATTTTGAACTCTACTTCAAAATTTTCCTTTTCTTTTTCCCATTTTACTTTTTGGGCGGTAGGGTATTGCTTTTGGAAAGCCGTTTTGACGGCAGCGGGAACATCTTTTTCCTGTATTTTTTGAGCAAAAGAAAGACTTGCTATCAAGAGCAAAGCGAAAAATACTACGACTTTTTTCATCGGATTACCTTTGTTTAGTGAGAAAATAAAATTTATACAACAAAGGTGCGAGGCAATTTTGTAGAGATTTTGAATTTTTGATTTTTCAAATGGAAGTTATGATGATATATACCAAAAGTGAAGCAGAAACTATTGATATTAAGATGGTTAGCAATGTCGGCATAAAATGTTTTTCTTCATAATTTCCGTCTGTGATTTGCTTGTTCACCTGTTTGAAGCGAAAGTAAGCTATCGGTATCACGGCAGCCCCGATAAGCAAAATAACCGCCCCAATTACAGACGAATAGCCTTTATGAATAAGCATTTCCTGTTTGGTAATAACAGAAAGTTGGCGAAGGAAAAGCGAAAACTTCACGACCACAAACCCGAAAGCCATAATAGCAATTCCTGTTCTGACCCAAGCTAAAAAAGTTCTTTCGTTGGCTAAATATTCTCTTGAGTCCTTTGACATCGTTTTCAATTTTTAAAGTTGATTGTAAAAGTATGCAAATGATTTTTCATTGCATACTGAATTGACCATTGGTATAAATCTACAATTTTTTTGATAATGGCCAAGCCCAAGCCGTTGCCTTGAGTAGAGCTATCCATTTTGGCAAAACGCTGAAAAAGTTTGCTTTCGGGCAAAGGAGAGGCTTGTCCTGTGTTGCTAATTTGTAAGTTGTTTTGCGTGAGGCTGATACTTACAAGTCCGTTTTCGTGGTTGTGGCGTATGGCATTGAGCAAAAGATTACTCAGTAAAATTTCCGTAAGAGTTTGATTGGCTTTTATTGTTACATTTTCTAAAGTTCCTATTTCCAAACGAATATTTTTCTGCAAAGCCTGTTCTGCAAAAAAGGTAATTTGCTTTTCAATGAGTGTTTTCAAATTGATATTTTCAAGGTTATGAAAAGAGGGTTTATCAATTTTTGAAAGCAAAAGTAGGTTTTTGTTCAGTCGGTTGAGCCTTGCCAAAAGTTCGTAAAGGCTATCTAAGGCTTGCATTTGGGCTTGGCTAAGGTCGGGCATTTGCAAGAAAGTATCCAATTTTGCCTGCAACACCGCCAAAGGCGTTTGCAATTCGTGGGCGGCATTTTCTATAAACTCTTGTTGGCTTTGAAAAACGGCAATGCTTTTTTGTATCAAATTCTGCAAAACACTATTTAGTCTTTCAAATTCCTGAATTTGTGTTTTCTCAAAAGTAGGAGCATCGGTTTTGTCCAATTCAAAGGTTTCTAATTGTTGCAGGGTCGCATAAAAACCTTTCCAAAGATGCCTGCTAAAATATTTCGTAAGCCCAAACAAACCCGCCAATAAAAGCACCAATAAACCCGCATACAAGCCTAAAATATTGAAAATCAGGTCTTCATTTTCTATCAAATTTTGCCTAACAAGCAATACAAAAGGCTTGTTTTCAATACGAATAGGCGAATAAAGCACCCGATAAGGCTCTAATTCATTATCAAGTTCATCATAAAACGACTGCTGAAAAAGACTATCTTTTTGTAGGGTTTGCAGGGTATCAATGATTTTAGTATCCCGATTGTATTTGTTCCATTGCGGGATTTCGGCAAGGGTAAAAGTAGGCAAGTGATAGGCTTGAAATTCTTTTTTTCGCAAAATCAGGGCTTCCTCTATATCGTCCAAATACAGTTTTTGCATCAAAAAATAGGCAAAAGGCATACTCAAAAGCAACAGCAATACCGCAAAGCCGATATAGCCTTTGAGGGTTTGGTGTAGGAGCTTTTGAGGTTGTTTCATACGTTCATTTCCAAAGTATGTAGGGGTTTCTTTTCCTCCCTCTGTGCAGCCTTTGTGTTCTTGGTGGTTAAAGTATTTCTACCACAAAGGCACAGAGGTTTTCACAAAGTTCACGGGGTTTTCTTTGTGGTTCTCTGTGCAACCTTTGTGTTCTCTGTGGTTAATTTATTTTTACCACAAAGGCACAAAGGTTTTCACAAAGTTCACGGAGGTTAGATAAAGTTTATAAAGTTCCATTAATAACCCGCTTAATACCACTTTTAAGTGTTGCCACATTAAAATTAATCAATAACCCAAGTTTGAAGTCACCTAATTTCATATAGGTTAGTATTTGAGCTAAGTGAACATCATTTAGAGCTTCCACACTTTTCAGTTCAATAACCAACTTGTTTTCAACAAGCAAGTCAATTCTATACCCACATTCCAACTTTACTTCCTCAAATAATAAAGGCATAGGCTTCTCTTTTTCTACAAATAACCCATTTTTGGTTAGTTTGTAGAAAAGACATTCTTTGTATGCGTTTTCTAATAGTCCGGGACCTAATACTTTATGCACATCAATAGCAGCCCCGATAACTTTACTTGAAATCTCGTTTTCAGTCATTGTATTATTTTTTTGATTTTTTAAACCACAAAGGACACAAAGATTTTCACGAAGTACACAGAGGCTGATTTGAGTTAAATTACTTCCCATTTATAGCCTGTTCCGTAAATAGTTTTAATGTAGTCTTTTGCCCCTGCTTGGCTCAATTTCTTTTTCAGGTTTTTGATGTGGGCATACACAAAATCGTGGTTATCCAACATATCCGCCATATCACCCGAAAGGTGTTCGGCAAGGGACGATTTTGGCAAGACTCTGTTTTTATTGCCTATCAGATACAGCAACAGGTCAAACTCTTTTTTGGTAAGGTCAAGCGATTCTTGTTTTACCTTTACGGTTTTTGCCAAAAGGTCAATTTCAATTTCATTGAAAATCAAGGTATTATTTCCTGAAAATTGTTTTCTGCGTACTACCGCCTGCACCCTCGCCAAAAGTTCGGCAATATGAAAAGGCTTGGTAAGGTAGTCATCAGCTCCCAAAGCCAAGCCTTCCAAACGACTTTCTAAGGTGTCTTTGGCAGAGATAATGATAATCCCTTCGTTTTTTTGCTGTTTTTTGAGTTCCTGTAAGAGGTGCATTCCGTTTCCATCGGGCAGCATTAAGTCCAAAAGAATACAGTCATATTCATAAACACTAATTTTTTCTAAGGCAAGGTTGAGCGTATTTACCCACTCACAACGTACGTCGTTGGTGTTGAGGTAGGCACTAATATCCTTTGCCAAATGGTTTTCGTCTTCTATGAGGAGTAGTTTCATTAGATGACACAATTTTTCATAGAATTATTTTAAATTTTGCAGGGAATCACCTACAGTCCAAAACGCAGCAAATCTTTCAAACGCACCCGTCCTTCATAAATCGCTTTGCCTACAATGACCCCGAATAGGTTCATTTCGGCGAGTTTTTCGATGTCTTCGAGGCTGCTTACACCACCACTGGCTATGATCTGTAAATCAGGGCATTGGTCTTGGAGTTTTTGATACAAATCAAATGAAGGCCCTTGCAAAAGACCGTCTTTGGACACATCAGTACTAATGGTGTACTTGATGCCTTTTTCTACCCATTGCTGCACAAAATCATACACCCACAGCCCTGTACCTTCTTCCCAGCCGCTCACGGCTACACGCTCTTGACGGGCATCTGCTCCAAGGATGATTTTGTCGCCGCCATAGATAGCAAGCCATTTTTCAAACAAATCGGGATTTTTGACAGCGATACTCCCACCCGTAACTTGCTTGGCACCACATTCAAACACCACTCGCAAATCCTCGTCTGACTGTACGCCCCCTCCAAAATCTATGTGCAGCGAAGTGCGCGAAGCGATGTTTTCGAGTACTTTCCAGTTGATGACTCTTTTGGCTTTGGCTCCGTCCAAATCCACCAAATGCAGGCGTGTCAGTCCTGCATCTTCAAATTGCTTGGCTACTTCGAGAGGATTTTCGTTGTAAACGGTCTTTTGAGAATAGTCGCCTTGGGTGAGGCGCACACATTTGCCTTCGATGAGGTCAATGGCAGGTATAATATAAAACATGAGGGACGCGCTTGGGTGTTAAGGCCGCAAAGTTACGCCCTTAAACCAAAGCCGACAAGTCGAGTGAGAAATTTGGCAAGAAGGTAGTCGTGAGAGGTTGCGAAAAATCGGTATGCTCTGTTTCGGGTTTGTCTTTTTCAAAAATATATGCTTTTTGTTCGTCGGCATCTATCAGCCATGCCACTTGGCAGCCATTGGGTAGCCAGTCCTCGGTGATTTTCTTGCGTAAATCTGATACAGTATCAGAATCAGATTTGAGTTCAATGACAAAGTCAGGGCAAAGTGGCGGAAATTTTTTGCGCTGTTCGTCGCTTAGGGCTTGCCAGCTATGGACACTGACAAAGGCCGCATCGGGAGAACGTACTGCTCCATTGGCCAATCTGAAGGCCGTCGAAGAATCGAAAACTTTTCCCAGTTTGTAAATTCGATTCCACGCATATAGCTGAAAATTGATTTCAGCATTTCTATTTCCAGTTATTCCTCCCGTGTTTGACATGACAATAATTTCTCCTTTGGCGGTACGTTCAAATTTGAGGTTGGGGTTGTCCATACAAAAGTCGTAGAACTCATCGTCTGTAAACCCTTCTATTCTCCGAAATGCCAATGTGATAGGTTCCATAATCGAAAGTATTTTTAAGCAAAAATAGGGTATTATTTTGATTTTGAGGTGTGAGTACTTCTGACTAACGATAAGTCCTTGCCCCAAATAGGGGGAATAAAGACGTGGTTTGCTTTCAATCGGAGTCGCGGGCGACAAGTGCTTTAACGATATTTGACACAACCTGTTTTTCTCAAATTCCTGCCATTGCTGGGTTGTGGTTTGCTTTCAATCGGAGTCGCGGGCGACAAGTGCTTTAACGATATTTGACACAACCTGTTTTTCTCAAATTCCTGCCATTGCTGGGTTGTGGTTTGCTTTCAATCGGAGTCGCGGGCGACAAGTGCTTTAACGATATTTGACACAACCTGTTTTTCTCAAATTCC
>JBKBKL010000008.1:0-52071 GCA_046294665.1 Runella sp. | reverse complement strand
AAACTTATGCCTCGCCGAGGCTTGGGGACTTTGGGGCATCATTCTCTGCTACAAAACTTGCGCCTCTCTGAGGCTTGGGGACTTTGGGGCATCATTCTCTGCTACAAAACTTGCGCCTCTCTGAGGCTTGGGGGACTTGGGGGGCATCATTCTCTGCTACAAAACTTACGCCTCGCCGAGGCTTGGGGAAGCCTTACGATATGAATATTTTCACAAAGAGGCTTCGGAGAAGCCATACGTTTGTAGTAGCTCAAATGTGACACCCAAAATCATATCACGCTTCGGAGAAGCGTAACATCAGTTATTCATCTTCTACTCGAAATACACCCTCAAATACCTTGATAGCAGGCCCGATGAGATAAATATTGCTAAACTGACCATTGTCTTCGGATACAAACGATACCCTCAGATGCCCTCCCTTCGTGCGGACGTTGATAGGCTCTGGCATTTGGAGATGATGCGATGCTACCAGCGCACAAGCCGTAACGCCCGTACCGCACGAGTACGTTTCGTCTTCTACGCCTCGCTCATAAGTACGAACATAAAGCGATTGGCTATCGAGTACTTCGACAAAATTGGCATTGGTGCCACCAAGTGGGCCATAAACCTCTCCATATCTTACAGCCTTGCCTTCAGCTATGACCTCTAAATTGTCGAGATCTTCGACAAAACGTACATAATGAGGGGAGCCAGTATTGAGGAAAAAGGCATCTCCGTCTGGGGTGATGCCTGCTACATCGCCCATTTTCAAAAAAATCTCTTGCTCACACACAGCGGCTTTATGTTCGCCGTCTATGGCGATGAAGGTTGTACCTTCTTCAAAAATACCCAAATCTTGGGCAAAACGTACGGCACAGCGGCCTCCATTACCACACATGCTGCCCTCGCGCCCGTCAGCATTGAAATAGACCATTCTGAAATCATAGCCCTCCGCTTTTTGCAGAAGGATAAGGCCATCGGCTCCGATACCAAAGCGACGATGGCAAAGAAAGGCGATGAGCGATTGGCTGACCGGAAAAGTGTGCTTTCGGTCGTCTATCATGATGAAGTCGTTGCCGGTGCCTTGGTATTTATGAAAATGGATTTGCATAATAGTGCAGGGTCATAAATAAACTTGAAAATATATAAAAAAAGCCGCCCTGTAAGACAGCTTTTTCATATTCCGCAAGAGGTCAAAAATTATTTTTTCTCTTTGACACGTGCGGCTTTACCTTGTTTGCCACGGAGGTAGAACAAGCGTGCGCGGCGTACTTTACCACGACGTACCACCTCGATTTTGTCAATGCTGGGCGATAAAATCGGAATGATACGCTCTACACCTACACCATTGGAGATTTTGCGTACCGTAAAGGTTTCCCCATTGCCGCCTACATTACGACGTTGAATGACCGTACCCGCAAATACTTGGATACGTTCTTTAGTACCTTCAATGATTTTGAGGTGGACGTTTACGGTGTCGCCGGCTTGAAAGTCGGGGATTTGGTCGCGGCGGCCAGCAAATTCTGACTCTACCAATTTGATGAACTCGTTTGACATTGTTTGTGTAAATTAGGGCTTTTTTCAGCGGACGACTACGCAGCCGTCATTCAAAAAAGCGAGTTATCGAAAAAACGCCCGCAAAGGTATGATTTTCGTAGCGATAAAGCAAATCGAACCTCAAAGTTTTGATTTGTTGTGTTTTGGGGTTTCACAAATGTAGTGTACGACATGACCTAAATAACTTTGGGAGCAAGCGATTCCGTCGTTGATTACAAATAGTTATACCGTTGTTTTCAATAGATGAAAGAAGTAAATATTATCATCGTAACAAGTGCATGGCCCCCTCAAACACACGGGTTGGCCGAAGTTGCTTACCAGCACGCAATAGGGCTGCATCAGTTGGGATATAACCTAAAAGTCATCACTCGACAAAATGAAGTAGATGATATGTCTTTTGAAGTCATCAAAATCAAGAATAAGATTGAATATCAGGCCATTTTACAGAAAATAGAGGCTGATGTGATTTTTTTTCATGGGTGGCATCATTGGGTAACTGACTGGGTGAAGGATTGTCTGCCGCTGAATCTCAAAAGTGTTTTGGTGAGTCATGGTACCCATTTCAACATTCGTTTTGAGGGTAGGAGAGGGTGGTTTTGGTGGCTGCGAAAAAGACCCGTTGCTTGGCGTTTTGCTTCCCGTATGAAGCGATTCGACCATTATGTTTTTTTGAGCGATTTCGCTGAAAAACAGCGAATGTCTGATTTACGGTGGGTGCTGTGTCATCAAAAATCCAACTACACCATTATCCCCAATGGGGCTTCTTTGGCTTTTTTGCCTCCTCCCGATTTCGATTTTCGTAAAACATTCGGCATTAATTCCTCAAAAATTCTACTTTGTGTATCCAACTTTCACTATGCCAAAGGACAAGAGGAACTGATTAAATGGATTGCTCAAATGCAAATTTCAGAGGTGGCATTGGTGTTGATTGGGAGCGAAGAAAACCAATATTCGGCTCGGCTTCGGCAAATCGCTGCACAATATCCGACCTTTTCGGTCCATGTTTTGACCCGACTTGACCGAAACCAAATCCATGCTGCTTACTGTGCCGCTGATGTGTTTGTATCGGCTACCTATACCGAAGTACAGCCGCTGATGCTGCTCGATGCCATGGCTGTAGGGTTGCCTTTTTTATGCAGGGCAGTTGGAACTGTTCCCACTTTGCGTGGTGGAATGTGCTATGATACTCCACAAGAATTTCAACAAAAATTGACACTTTTACTCAATGAGCCAACGCTTAAAGAACAATACGCTTTTGAAGGTCGTCATGCCGTAGCAGAATATTACAACTGGCCCAGAGTGATAGAAAAATACAATAAATTGATTCAAAAATTACTCATAGATGTTACACTACTCCGAAGCTAAGGGCAATTTTAGGAATGACATGGACTCCTACAAACGTATGGCATCTCCGAACCCTCATCAATTTAACCTCAACCTATGATTATCGTCAAACTACGCGGGGGGCTTGGCAATCAGCTTTTTCAGTATGCACTGGGACGGCGTTTGTCGTTGGAATACCAAACCAACCTGCTACTGGATACGTCTGCACTGGGGCGTTTTTCGTGGTGGACGTATAGGGTATATAGCTTAGATGCCTTTTCTATGAAGGCTGAAATGATTTCTAAAGCAATACTCCAAAAATCGAAATGGGCGTATTTCAAAGAGTCCCATTTTCATTTTGACCCACAAGTTTTGACATTACGGCCTCCTATTTACTTGGACGGATACTGGCAATCTGAACGTTATTTTGAGCCTATTTCAAATCTTCTAAGACAAGATTTGACCTTGCGGAAGCCATTGTCGGACATGGGATTACAAATGGAACATCACATTAAAACACAGTCCCAATCGGTAGCCATACACTTGCGCCGTGGCGATTACACGCGCTTTTCATTGGCCAATCGTTTCTTGAAACCATGTCCGTTGGAGTACTACGAAAAGGCTGTATGTTTTTTAGCAACGCAAATGACTTCCGAAGCTACTTTCTTTGTTTTTTCTGACGATATACCTTGGGCTAAGAAGTATTTTAAATGGCTGAAGCAGGTTTACTTTGTGGAGGGCTTAACAGCGATAGAAGATTTATGGCTACTATCGCTCTGCAATCATCAAATAATTTCCAACAGTACCTTTGGCTGGTGGGGGGCATGGCTCAACCCCAACCCGTATAAAACAGTAATCGCCCCTCAAAAGTGGTTTTCGAGGGGCGATCATAATACCAATGACTTGATACCTTCAGCTTGGATTAAGTGCTGAAAAACAGTGTGTCTAAGGTTTCTTTTTTAGTTGTTGGCGTTTGTTTTCGGTTTGTTTTTTTGCTTCTTCAGCTTGTTTTTTTGCTTCTTCGGCGGCTTTCATGGAGCGTTCCAACATTTCCGAAAACTTCGATTTTTTCTTCTCCCCAGAGGCGATTTTCCGGCGGTTTTCTTCCAAAATAGCCTTGATTTTGTCGTCGTCCACAAAACGTCGAATAATCTGCTGCTGCGCTATCGTAACGACGTTGGACACTAAGTAATAAAAACTCAAACCCGCTGGAAATGTATTCATAATAAACATGAACATCACTGGCATAAAATACGTCAAAAAGCGCATATCGGGCATACCGGGCTGCTGTACTTGGGTAGGGGTGATTTGGTTGTTGTACCAGGCATAGACCAACTGCGATATGGTCATAGCCAATGTAAAGATACTAATATGCGCTCCATAGAAAGGAATCGAAAAAGGTAACTTGATAGGAGCATCATAAGTAGAAAGGTCGCTTGCCCAAAGGAATGACTGCTGACGTAGTTCGATGAGATTGGGAAACAAAAAGAACAATGCCATCAAAATAGGCATAGTAGCCAATACCGGCACACAGCCGCTCAAGGGGCTTACGCCCACTTGCTGGTAGAGTTTCATTTGTTCTTGTTGCATTTTGGCGGCATCGTCGCCTACTTTTTCACGAATCACCGCCAACTCTGGCCCTAGCATACGCATTTTGGCCATACTTACATACGATTTATAGACCAATGGAGTCATCAATAGCTTGACAATCAGTACCAATACAATAATCAACAGGCCATAGTTGCTAAATCCTTTTTCGAGCAAATTGAACATTGGCACAAAGAAAAATTTGTTGAGAGGCTTGAGAAAAGCATAGCCCAAGTCCACATTGTCGCCAAAGTCAGGAGCATTGACAGCTTTGACGATTTGGTAGTCATTGGGGCCAAAGAAAAACTGATAATTGCCTTTACCAGCTTTGAGGTCAGCTATCGGCAATGATGCCTCACTCTGCATAGTCTTGATATATACAGAATCCGTGGCATCTAGTAGGGACTTGAGTGTTACGTTTTGAAATGGACTTCCTTTAGCTATGATACCTGTTAAGAAATATTTGTTTTTGTGCGTAAACCAATTGACGGGCGACTCGATTTTTTCTTCCACATTTCCGCTCTGACCTCGTCCAATATCCGACATACCTCCCTCGGTATAGTAGTTGGTCGTTACGACTTTACGGTTTTCGACCATGTCGTTTTCTACGAGTTTAAGTTTATCATGCCATAGCAGTCGAGCGAGGTCATTTTTGATGACTCCCTCAAGCCCGTTTAGCTTCAAGTCAAAGTCCACTGTATAACCTTTGCCGGGTACGGTGTAGGTTTGTTCGATGTATTGATTAGGGGAAATGTTGGCACGAAATGTGATTATAGCTGTTTGACCTTCCGCAAGTTTTTGGTGCTGTGCATCAGTCGTAAAGTACAAATCAGTAGTTTTGATACTACCTTTTTGTGTGGGAAACTCTATCGAAAACTCACTGATCTGCTCATCTATCAAATACAGCGGCTGCTGCGTGTAGGTTTTGTATTTTTTAAGTAGAACTTTGGCTATTTTTCCCCCTTTGGTATTGAAAGTGAGTTGTACATCTTCATTTTCGATGACTATTTCGGTAGCATTTCCTTGAGTGGCAGCAGCAAAATCTCCAAAAGTGGCTTTTGCCGTAGCAGAATCTAAAGTGGGAGGGAGGACTGCCTTTGTAGCGGAGGGGGTACTTTGTTGGGCTTGTGGTACGGGCGCAGGTTTGGGAGGTTCGGGTGATGGTACCAATAACTGATACCCAATCAACATGACCATAATAAGGACCAAACCGATGATTTGATTTCTCTCCATGAGTTGTTATGAAACGTGTTTTTTGAGGTCGAAAATGTAAAGTAATGATGTTGAATTAAATGCTTGGCTTACAAATTCAGCCCGCAAAGTTAGTGAGTTTTTAAGAAATAGTACTTCAAGGCCAAAAGTGCTTGTAGATTTTACAAAAAAATGATGATGATTCCCTCAAAAAAAATAATCCCAAAAGAATTTTCTTGACATAATGTCGTTTTAAGTTTATAATTGCAAAACATTTCGGACACCTTTGCGGCTTCAACCTGACAGTCAATTTGCTCAAATGCCGCTTCGCTTGTTCAAAGCCACTAACAAATCCGTTGTTTCTTGGATTATCCTCAAGTTATTAAAGTACTAATAATCAACTCTTTTCCTGTGTAAAGGTTCACTTTACCTTTGTTTTATTGTATGTTCAGTATTGACGAATTACACCTCAAGTCTTTGTCGGATTTGAAGGTCATTGCCGAGAAAATCGGTATCAAAAACTACTACAAATACGCCAAAAAAGACCTCATCAAAAAGATTTTTGAAGAACAGCCTGCTGTTGCTTCATTGGTGATTGATTTGCCTACTACCACAGCTTCGAGGCGTGGGCGCAAACCCAAACAACAAGTGCAGCCCCCTGCTCAAGAAAAAATTACCCCGTTGGAGAGTGAGGAGGCATTAACTCCTTATAGTACCGAGGGTACGATGCTCGAAGCAACGGCATCGCCCGAATTTTCTCATTCTACAGAAAATGCCTCTGCATCAGTAGAAACCCCCTCTGTACCCCAGCCATCTCCTCCCCAGCCGCCTGTACGCAAAGTCCCACTTTTGAATGAGATTTCGATGTCGTCGAGGTATGATGAGCCAAGTGGTGAAAAACGTGGTAAGCGGCGCCGGATTCAAAAAGAAGAAAAGTATGAAGACGAAACCCCGCTTTTTGCTGCCACGTCCTCATTGCCTCCTGTGGCTGCTCCTGTAGATACTCCCATCATACCTAATGAGCTTTTGGAAGAAGCAGGTTTTGAAGATTTGAAAATTGAACTGCCAGAAGATGATTATTTGGACACTTCGTTTATCACCGAAGAACTCGAAACAATAGAACCCGTAACTGCGAGTATTGCCCATGAGCCGCCCAAAGCTGAAGAACGCCCTCGTGAGCAGCCACAGCAGCGCGATGACTATCAAAAAAACATAAAACGTCAATACAACAACTACGTCAAAGAGTTTGACGGTTTGATTGTCAATGAAGGGGTGCTGGAAATCATGTCCGACGGTAGCTATGGTTTTTTGCGCTCTGCCGATTATAATTACTTAGCCAGCCCCGACGATATATATGTGTCGCCTTCTCAAATCAAACTTTTTGGCCTTAAAACAGGCGATACAATCCGTGGGTCGGTAAGGCCACCCAAAGAAGGAGAAAAATATTTTGCGCTGCTGCGTGTCGAAACCGTCAATGGCAAGACCTCTGAAGAAATCCGCGACCGTATTCCGTTTGAATATTTGACACCGCTTTTTCCTGAAGAACATATCAAACTTAGTGGTCGCCCAGACAACTACTCAGCACGTATTTTGGATTTGTTTGCGCCTATAGGCAAAGGTCAGCGGGGTATGATTGTAGCACAACCTAAAACTGGTAAAACCGTGCTTCTCAAGGAAATAGCCAACGCTATCACACGCAACCACCCCGAAATATACCTCATCATCTTACTCATAGACGAACGCCCCGAAGAAGTTACCGATATGCAGCGCAGTGTACGTGCAGAAGTGATTTCTTCGACATTCGACGAGCAAGCCGACCGGCACGTGAAGGTATCGGGTATGGTACTCGAAAAAGCCAAACGCATGGTAGAATGTGGCCACGATGTAGTGATATTGCTTGACTCTATTACGCGCTTGGCACGTGCCTATAACACTGTAACACCCGCCTCCGGCAAAATCCTATCGGGAGGGGTAGATGCCAATGCCTTGCACAAACCCAAACGCTTTTTTGGAGCAGCGCGCAATGTCGAAAATGGTGGCTCGCTTACCATCATCGCCACGGCTTTGATAGATACGGGTTCCAAAATGGACGAAGTGATTTTTGAAGAATTTAAAGGTACCGGTAATATGGAACTTCAACTCGACCGCCGATTGGCCAACAAACGTGTATATCCTGCCGTGGACGTAACCGCCTCCGGTACTCGCCGCGAAGATTTGCTCCTCGACAAAGAAACCCTCCAACGTATGTGGATACTCCGTAAGTATTTGTCGGATATGAACCCCATGGAGGCCATGGACTTCTTGCTCGACCGCATGAAAGGTACGCGCACCAATGAGGAGTTTTTGATTTCGATGAATCGTTGAGTTTGATAGACTGTAACTCCAATTGATGCTGTTTGCCTAAGATGAGGCGCGTTTAAAACGCGCTTCTCTTGGTTTTGCGTTTCAAACGCAAAACATCAGAGTTTCAAACGCAAAACATCAGAGTTTCAAACGCAAAACATCAGAGTTTCAAACGCAAAACATCAGAGCAAAACATCAGAGTTTCTATCATCTTCATTAGACTCCCAATAAAAATACGGTGGGCTTTTTGTGCAAATCAGGCTTTGAGGTTTTCCATTGACGTACCGTTTGGGTTTTGACAAAACCATCGGCAGCGGTAAGGTTACAAGCAATGCAAAGCCGAGTGTTGGGCTGGCAAGTATGTAGTATGTCTTCCAAGAGGGCATTGTTGCGATAAGGCGTTTCGATAAAAAGTTGGGTTTGATGTTTGCTTATAGCCTCTTTTTCCAACTGTTTGAGGGTTTGTATGCGTGCTGCTCTCTCTATGGGCAAATACCCATGAAATATAAACGACTGCCCATTGAAGCCCGAAGCCATCAACGCCAGCAACAGCGACGAAGGCCCTACCAAAGGCACAACTTCTATGCCCAACTCATGGGCAATACCTACGGCCACCGCTCCGGGGTCTGCGATACCAGGGCAGCCAGCTTCAGAGAGTATTCCGGCGTTATGATGGGACGCTGCCAATGCTTGTAGCTGAACCCGTGTTTCGGAGGGTGGCGTATCTTTGTGCAGCTCATAAAACGTAATCCTATCAATGACTTTGCCTATTTTTAGACTACTGATCAACCGTCTTGCTGTACGGATATTCTCTACAAAAAAAAAATCAATGTCAGCCATACAAGCCAATACCTGTGGCGATAGCACCTTCAAAGAAGTATCGGGAGCAAGCGGAGCGGGAAGAAGATAGAGTGTAGCAGGCATTTTTGAATGATTGAATCAAGGAATGGCCACAGAGTTGGTTTTTATCAATTCGTAGGCTTTTTCTACATCAGCATCGCGGTTTTTGCGTACATCATCGAAGGTGTGTTCGACGGGGTAATCAGGCATCACTCCGCGACCTTGGTCATTGCCCGGTACGTGCAATACAATTTTATACATCGGAATCCGCACTTTTACTTTGGTATGTGGTAGTTGGAGATAGGGCGAGATAAAGGCATTGCAGCCATGCCGCCCGCCGCCTGTTTCGCGGCCTATGACGGTGGCGTTGGGGTTGTACTGACGCACCATAGAAGCGAAAATCGCCGCTGCCGAAAAAGCTCCTCCATTGGTAAGTAAATAAACCTTCCCTCCAAACTGAAGTCGTTTATTGGGGCGAATTACCCGTCCGGCAGCACGGTGGCGCAGATGTCCCGAAGGGAGTTTTTTTGAAAATACGTTTCGCGAAACAAACCTAAAAAACTTATTTCCGTAGTACCTATTGAAAGAAGGTTTGCCTTTTTTGCTGTCAATGGTATCATATACGACAAACCTTTCTTTGAGCAAATACCGCATCAAATCAGTACTGGCATCAGACCTGCCACCGCCATTGCTACGGAGGTCTATGATGAGATGTTGGATATTGTTATTTTTAAGAAAGCGAAAAGCCTGTCGGTTGAAACTTTGGTAAGTATAACGGCCAAAGGTATTGATATCCAAAATGGCTACGGTACTGTCTTTTTCGGAGATAATTAGGCTTCGTCGTTTGTTGTGTTTAATTGTCTTTGGTTTTGGAATCTTGGCAGCTACTTTGAGTGAGTCCGAAGTTCGGTTCGTAGAGGTAGCTATTTTGGAGGTTTTGGACGAATCTTTGACTGGTGGGTGCAGGGCCAACATAGTCGTATGCGTAAGACCCGTGGGCAACTGGACAGAAAGTTTGATGCTGTCTTTTCGCCCACTCCAGTAGCGGTACATATCGCCAAATTGATTGCTCAATACTACATTTTTGAAGGTTTGATTGTAACCGTCGGAAGGTATCAAGCGTCGCATTTCGTCAATCACTACCGAAATGGGCTTGTCATTGACGGCGACAATCCTCGCTCCTGCCTTCAAAAGGGTATCTTTAGAACGATTTTGAGCGATAACCAAGCGATTTTGTAAATAAATAATGCTCAACGTCTGTTCTTTGGGTTTATTTCTTTTGAGGTATTTGGTGTATTGGTTGGAAGAGTAAATGTTGGTATGGCCGCATCGAATGTATGAAAAAATGGGGTTGAGGGTGCGTCTAAACTCCTGCTCGGTCATGTCGTGAGTAAGTTGTTGGGCGGTTTGGTCAAAAATCCATTGCATACTATCGGGAGAGGTGTAGCGATAAATGCCTGGATGGTAGCTTTCGAGTGCGAGGCGCATAAGCCTAAAATCTTGACGAAGCAACTCGATAGGATAGGTTTTTTGAGGAGTATAATTTGAACCACATGACGAGAGAAGAAGGAGGAGGCAGAAGGTAGTAGGTAAAAGGTAGGTGTAGTGTTTTTTTTGCATTTTAGACCAATATTGAAGGGATTTTATACCATTTTGGGTTTGAGATTTTTTTCGATGAAGGATAATGTTTCGTCTTTGCCGATGAATTTTGTTTGAAGATAAATCAATTTGCCAAATTTTCTTAAATTGCTAAAAAACAAAAAACTTCAACAGTCGGTTTGGTTTCAAAAATGCTCATTATTTCACAAACAATAACTCCTCCAACTCATGGCACGTCCGAATCTTGAACTCATCGCAGCGTTGCGCCGTACAGCACGTAAAATCCAGCAAGGAGCACCCTATCAATGGGGACACATGGGCAGTTGCAACTGTGGTAACTTGGCTCAGGAAATCACTAAATTGACAAAGGCCGAAATCCACGCCCACGCTTTGGCCAATGGGCGCGGCGATTGGAACGAACAACTCAACGATTATTGCCCAACGAGTGGCTTACCTATGGATCTGCTCATCAGCGAAATGATAGAAGCAGGACTTGATCCTGACGATTTGAAGCATTTGGAGCGACTTTCGGACGTACGTGTACTATATCGCTTGCCCGAAGGCCGCCGATATTTGCGCCACAATTTCCGTGATGATGTCGTACTTTATATCACCGAATGGGCTGAAATGCTTGAGGAACAACTTTTGTCAAACATCAAACTGCCAGATTTGTTGGTACAAGAGCGTAAAGAATCACTTTTTGCTTAACGAAATCATGTTGGCAAATAGCCGATAGGCACCCGATACTCCTGCGGGCAATTCACGGAAAAAAGACAAGCCGGTATAAATAAAATGCCCCTTGCCATGAGAGCAATATATAGTGCTACCCTCTTTGGCAGCTTCGTTGGTGTCATTCATCGAAAAGAGGGGTACGTAGTTTTTGTCCCATTCTACGGCAAAATAAATGCCACGCTCCTGAATCCAGCCCTCAAAATCGCGAGGGCTGATTTTATTGGGGGTATTCAATACGGGGTGATTGGGTTGTAAAATACGTACTTCGGCCTCTTCTTCGGTTACACGGTCGCGGCCTATTTTGAAAGGGTAGGGGCCGATGTTGGGTACTTTGAGGGTATTGCCAAATCCTCCTGCCGTGGCATACTGAACTACCATCGTCCCTCCGTTTTTGACATATTCCATGAGTTTGGGCTGAAAATACCTCATTCGCTCTTCGGTGTTGTAGGCCCTTACACCTACCACAATCGCATCGTAGCTATTGAGGTTTTTGTTGAGTTCGCCTTCGTCGAGTAGGGTTACTTTGCAGCCCATCTGGCGCAATGCCGCCGGTACTTCGTCGCCGGCACCGGCGATGTATCCGATATTGGTTGCTTTGTTTTTGATGTCGAGTTTGACCAAGTTGGCATGGGCTACGGGGTAAAGTGTTTGGGTAGGGATATGCTTATACTCTACGACCTTGAGGCTATGAGAGGTAGTTCCTGATTCGGTCTGAATGACCACTTTGAGTTTGACTTCTTCGCTTTTGTTGGAGGGAAAAACCTTCACACTCACCAACTGTTCTTGATATTTTTCTGGTAAGTCGAAGGGAATACTGGCCGGCTCACATCGCCAGCCTGCGGGGAGTTCAAAACGAAGGTTTCCTTTGCTATTGGCTCGGTGAGTTTTGATGAGAATATCCACCATTTTGGGTTGATTGTCGGCAAAAACATACACTTTTTCTGTAACATTGGCCGTAACGGCTGGCCGAACTTCATACGGACGATACACTTCGCCTTCTACGGGGTCGGTAGATTTGAAAACCCACGGTTTGGTAAATGTAAAAAGCTGCCCTCCAATCTCAAAAGTAAAGGCGGTTTGGAGTGTAGGGACATTTTCGGGCGTATTGAGAATCGTTTGATTTTCGATTTGAAAAATGGTATTTTGGATAGGCTTTGTCAGCCAGTAAGGTTGAGAAATAGGCGTATTTGTAGGGACTTGTACACGGGTCGTTATCAATGACAATTCGTTGGTTTTCAGGTCAATATTGACAGTCGTATCTTTGTTTGCTCCGAGGGTTTGAACTTTGATGAGTCGTGCCGGAAAATGGGCACGTTTCACCACATTGAGGCGTAAGTCGGCGTAGTCGCCGGGGGTGGTGGCATAGTCGGTAGGATTGGTTTCAAACCACAACCCCAGACAATTTTGGAGAAGTGTTTCGACTTCTTGTTTTTTTTGTGAAATGTAAATGTTTTGGGGGTGCAGCTTCGATAGTTTGTCGAGTTCCTGATAGATTTTGACCAACACAGGGACAGAAGAAGCCGGGAAATGGACATTGTAGTTTCGTATGGCTTGGTCTATCAACTGTGCTACTGGCTCACTGCCTTTGATTCTTCCCCAACTGATGTCTATGCCGTCGAACAAGTCTTTGTCGGCGGGAGTGCCGTCTTTGTGGAGCATAAAATCAATACGTGTGTTGCGGTTGGCTGCTGAGCCAAACCCTTGACTTTTGTGCTGGCTGCGACTTTCGGCGGCGATTTCAGCATAAGATTTGCCGATGTAGGTGTTGTATCCTCCAATTTCGACGGTGATAAAACTCCCTTTGTCGGTGGGGCGTTGATTGTTAAAACCCGGTGAGAAGGTATTCCAAACGATTCGTTTAGGTTGCCAAACTTGTACATGAGCGAGTTGCTCGGGAAATTGGGCGGGGTCGCCACTTAGCTTGAAAGCGACTTCTGCTAAGTAGGCCGAGGAGTTGTGATGCCCATGCCCCGCGCGGGCATCGGGTGGAAAGCGGGTGATGAGTACATCGGGCTGATATTTGCGAATCAAATACACCACATCAGAAAGAATATTGGTTTCGCCCCAGAGTTTGAGGGTTTCCTCGCGGGTTTTGGAAAACCCAAAATCGTAAGCTCGCGTAAACAACTGCTCCGCCCCGTCTATGCGACGCGCAGCCAATAATTCTTGGGTACGAATCACGCCGATGTATTCACCTTGCTCTGGACCGATGAGATTTTGGCCGCCGTCGCCTCGGGTGAGCGATAAGTAATGACTACGTACCAGCCGCTCTTTGGAAAGATAAGTCAGTAAGAGAGTGTTTTCGTCGTCGGGGTGTGCGGCAATGTGCATGGCACTGCCTACTACGTTGAGTTTTTTGAGATGGAGTAGTATTTCGCTGGAAGTTAAAGGCTTAACTTGCCCCTGAAGATTTGAAATTGTAGCAATCAATAAAAAACTAAATACACAAGAACGTAAAATAATCAATGCAAATTTTTTCATTCGGCTTTGTGAAAGGTTTGTAGGAAGGCAAAACTACAAAAACAGGTCATAAAATAAGCTAAGATTTCGACCAACGAGGCTTTTTCAATTATCAGTCAGCTTTTAGAAGGTCGAGATATTAGAATTGCTTTAGAATATACGTCATACCCAAACCTTTAAATTAAATGGATAGTTTGTAAGCTAAAAGACCTTTACTGAATTTGAATTATGGAAAATACATCGCACTTACTTTTGGTAGAAGATGAAACCAAAGTAGCGGCCTTTATAAAAAAAGGACTTGAAAAGCAGGGTTTTTCGGTCGAAATCGCCGCCGATGGGCGCGAGGGGCAGCAACTCTTCGATACCCACAAATACGACTTGATTATATTAGATGTCAATTTGCCCTATATGGACGGTACAGAGTTGGCAGCGTACATACGGCTCAAAAACCAACATGTACCTATCCTGATGCTTACGGCACTCGATACTACTGCCGACAAATTGGCGGGTTTTGAGGCAGGGGCCGATGATTATTTGGCCAAGCCCTTTGATTTTATGGAACTGGTAGCACGACTCAAATCCTTACTCAAGCGTGCCAGCCGCCCCCTCAATCAGCCTTCCAATATCTTGAAGGTATCTGATTTAGAGTTGGATTTAGACCAAAAAGTAGCGCGGCGCAGTGGCCAAACAGTTGATTTGACGGCAAGAGAGTTTGCGCTGCTCGAATACCTCATGCGCAATCGCAACCGCGTAGTTTCTAAGGTAGATATTGCCGAAAATGTATGGGATATTGGTTTCGATACCGGTACCAACTTTATTGAGGTGTATATCAACTACCTACGAAAAAAGGTGGACAAAGACCCTACTCGCAAACTAATTCATACTGTGATAGGTATGGGCTATACCCTCAAAGAAAAATGACCATACGTCTCCGCCTCACTTTACTTTTCACCTTAGTAGTATCCGTACTGCTGGGGCTGTTTTCATTGGTCATCTATTTTTTGGCCGAGCAACACCGACGAACAGAGTTTTATGAGCGATTGCGCGCAGAGGCTACTACCTCGGTACAACTCCTTTTTGACCAACAGACCATCAGCCGTGATTTGTTCCAACTCTTAGACAAAAACCAACTCACAGTACTGTACAATGAGGAAATTGTCATTTACAATGCGAAAGATAGTCTATTGTACGAAAGTGGTACCGATTACATGAAAATTACACCCGAAATACTCTCCCTTGTCAAGCAAGACAAAGAAGTACAATGGCGCGAAAATCAGCGGGAGTTCGTGGGGGTTCATTATCGGCATTTAGCGCATGACTATTCTGTCTTTGCTTCGGCTATTGATAGATATGGCTTTAGTAAGAATCAAAATTTGGCATGGGTACTTCTGGTTGGTTGGGGACTGGCTACGTTGGTGGTATTTGCAGTGGGGTGGGTGTATGCCCGTAGGGCGTTGCAGCCACTTCAAAAACTGGTAGCCAAAATGGACGATATCACCGTATCGCGTTTAGATTTGAGGGTCAAAGTTACCAACGACCATGACGAAATCGGACAACTTGCCCACCGCTTCAATCAAATGCTCGACCGCCTCGAAGAAGCCTTCCGTATGCAACGCGCTTTTGTTTCGAATGCTTCCCACGAACTACGTACCCCGCTGACCGCCATCACGGGGCAGATAGAAGTAGCCCTTATGGACAACGACCCCCAAGAATGGGAAAACACCCTTTACTCAGTGCTGGAAGATGTCCGAAATCTTAATCGCCTCTCAAATGGCCTGCTTTCTTTGGCCAGTGTCAATATGGACGAATCTACCCTAAAAACATCGGTCGTCCCTCTCGACGAGGTTTTTTGGCAAACACGCAAAGAATTACTCAAAGCATATCCACATTACACAGTCAATGTGGACATGGAACTGCTCTCGCCTGATACCATGCTCACTATCAATGGAGCTGAAACTTTGCTCCAAATAGCCATGATGAACCTCATGGAAAATGGCTGCAAGTTTTCGCCCACCAACACCGTCAATATTGCTTGGCAGCTTACTCCCCAGAATATTGAGATTCGCTTTCATAACCAAGGCCCTGCCATTGCGCCCGATGAACTGCCATTTGTATTTAAGCCTTTTTGGCGCGGGAGCAATGCCCATAAAATCAAAGGACATGGCATCGGAATGCCTCTGACCGAGCGCATCGTGAAGTTGCATCATGGCCAAATCTCTGTAACCTCAAATGAAGAAGAAGGGACTATTTTTACGGTTTCGTTGCCTCGGGTTTTAGGGTAAATCGCTCCTCAAAGCGTCCTTTATTATAAACCTGTAAATCCGTATTTCATGCAACGTATTGATGCCCACCAGCATTTTTGGAAATACAACCCTACGCAATATCCGTGGATCAACGACCAAATGGGCTTACTCAAAAAAGATTTTATGCCCGAAGATTTAATTCCATTGCTTCAAAATGCTCACTTAGACGGTTGTGTAGCTGTACAAGCCTGTCAAGATGAGTCCGACAATGAGTTTTTACTTCAACTTGCCGAGCAATATGATTTTATAAAAGGGGTAGTGGGTTGGGTAGATTTAAGGGCTTCCCAACTGCCCCAAAGACTGGAGTATTATGGCCAGTTTCCCAAAATGAAAGGCTTTAGGCACATTATCCACGATGAGCCTGACATAGACTTCATGCTTCGGCCCGATTTGATCAAGGGCGTGGCTACCCTCCAATGTTTTGGATATACCTACGACATTCTGATTTTTGCAAAACACCTCCCCAACACCGTCAAATTCATCAAGGCTCTGCCCGATGATTTACCATTGGTGATAGACCATATCGCCAAACCTAACATTCAAAATCGAGAAATTGAAATTTGGCAAAAGCACATCAAAGTCATCGCCCAGCATAAAAATCTCTATTGCAAAATTTCGGGCATGACCACAGAAGCCCGCTGGAGAAATTGGAAAAAAGAAGATTTTACGCCTTACCTTGATGCCGTGGTAGAAGCCTTCGGTACAAACCGACTCATCTATGGGTCGGATTGGCCTGTGTGTTTGTTGGCGGCTAATTATGACCAACAGTTCAATATCGTCAAAGAGTATTTTTCAGATTTTAGTCCAACCGAACAAGTGAAGTTTTTTGGAGAAAACGCCATAAAATTCTATGACTTAAAGTAAAAATCCGTGTCCAATCCCTCCAATCCGTGTTCGATTTTTTTCAACTCAAATAACCTTTCAACCAAAATCGCGATCAAAATATGCACTATTACATGGAACAAACCATGCGCTGGTACGGCCCCAATGATCCAGTCAGTTTGTGGGACATCAGGCAGGCGGGCTGCACAGGAGTCGTTACGGCCTTACATCACATACCCGTAGGCGATGTATGGCCTATCGAAGAAATCAATCAACGCAAAGCCCAAGTAGAAGCCGCAGGTATGACTTGGACAGTCATCGAAAGTCTGCCTGTGCATGAAGACATCAAACGCCAGTCGGGCAATTTTGAACGATACATCGAAAACTACCAACAAAGCCTACGAAATGTTGCTGCATGCGGCCTCCAAGTCGTAACTTACAATTTCATGCCCATTTTGGACTGGATGCGTACCGATATACGATACCCCATGACCGACGGAAGTCTGGCCTTACGTTTCGAGAAGGCCGCATTTATCGCTTTCGACTTGTTTTTACTCAAACGCCCCAACGCCGAAAAAGACTACACCCCCGACGAAATCCAGAAAGCTCGGCAGCGTTTTGATAGCCTCACCGACGAGGAAAAAGACATCCTTTATACTAATACCCTATTAGGCTTGCCCGGAAGTGAGGAGCGTTTTACAGAAGAACAAATCTTGGCAGCCCTCCAAAAATACGCTCATATAGACGCATCAAAGCTCCAACAACACCTGTTTTATTTCCTTCAAAAAGTTGTACCCGTAGCCGAAGAAGTAGGCTTGAAAATGGCCATACACCCCGACGATCCACCATTCCCGATTTTGGGGCTGCCTCGTATCGTGAGTACCGAAGCCGACGCTACCGCGCTTATTGAGGCCGTACCTTCGCCTGCCAATGGGCTGTGCTTCTGTACGGGGTCGTATGGAGTACGTCCTGACAATGACTTGGCCGGTATGGTCAAACGCCTCGGCGACCATATTCACTTTTTGCACCTACGAAGTACCCAACGCGATGAAGAAGGCAATTTCTACGAAGCCGACCACTTAGCGGGCGATGTGGACATGTATGCGGTGGTACGCGAAATCGTTGAAGTAATGCGCCGACGCAAAGTTTCGATTCCGATGCGCCCAGATCATGGTCATCAGATGCTCGACGACCTCAAAAAAACTACCTATCCCGGCTACAGTGCTATCGGTCGCCTACGTGGTTTGGCCGAATTGCGCGGCTTGGAGTTGGGGATTCAGAGGTCTTTATAACCCCATGATAAAGTGTTTTATAAACCTCGATAAAGTGCTTTTCAAACGCATTTTCGGTGAGTTTGGCGTTTCAAACGCTAACCATCGAATAATCAACGGAAATACATCAGGTTTTTTCGCAAATTGATAAAGTGCGTTTAAAACGCGCTTTCGGTGAGTTTAGCGTTTCAAACGCTAAACATCACGTTTCAAACGCTAAACATCAAAGGTGCTAAACACCAAACATTTCTCTAACATTAAATTTTTTTATACGTGAAATTAAAAGACAAAGTCATCGTCGTAACGGGTGGTACGGGTATTTTGGGAGAAAGTTTCAACAAAGCCATTGCTCAAGAAGGCGGTATCGTGTGTATTTTGGGGCGAAAGGGGGAAATTGCCGAGCAAAGAGCCGCTCAAATCGTAGCTCATGGAGGCCAAGCCATAGGGATAGCTGCCGATGTTCTCAATGAAACCGATTTGAAGAAGGCCAACCAAATCATTCTCGACCGCTTCGGTCGCATAGAGGGTTTGGTCAATGCCGCCGGGGGCAATCAGCCCCAAGCGGTCGTTCAGCCCGAAGATGATTTATTCGATTTGAACATGGACGCTTTGGAAAACGTACTCAAGCTCAACCTTTTTGGTACGTTACTGCCAACCCAAATCTTCGGAAAAAGTATGCAGCAAACGACAGGGGGAGGCAGTATTGTCAATATTTCGTCGGTGTCGGCCAAAACGGCTGTAACCAAAGTGCTGGGATATAGTATGGCCAAAGCGGCTATTGAGAGTTATACCAAATGGTTTGCGATTGAACTCGGCAAACGCTACGCGGGCAAAATCCGTATGAATGCCATCATGCCCGGTTTTTTCTTGACCGAGCAAAACCGCACTCTGCTCACCAACACCGACGGCAGCCTGACCGACCGAGGCCAAAAAGTGATTGCCAAAACCCCCATTTTACGTTTTGGGAAGCCTGAAGAACTCTCGGCGGCGTTGATTTACCTTTTGAGCGATGATTCGTCGTTTGTACTCGGCAGTACCCTCGAAGTGGACGGTGGCTTTACCTGCTTTAGTGGGGTTTAGACTCTGTTTTTAGAGTCAATCACAATCGTAACGGGGCCGTCGTTGATGAGCGCGACTTTCATGTCGGCCCCAAATTCACCTGTTTGAATCGGAAAGCCGAGGAGTTCTTCTAGTTTTGAAATCATTTTTTCGTAAAGAGGAATGGCTACTTCAGGTCGGGCGGCTTCGATAAACGAGGGGCGATTGCCTTTTTTGGTGCTGGCATGAAGCGTAAACTGACTGATAAGCAGGATATTACCTTCAACGGCCTTGAGGTCTAAGTTCATTTTGCCTTCGGAATCGGAGAAAATACGCAGTCCTACCATTTTTTGCGCCAGCCATTGTAGGTCTTCGTCGTTATCTGAATGAGTAATACCCAACAATACCAAAAAGCCCAAGCCGATTTGTCCTTTGATTTTACCTTCTATGACGACAGAGGCTTCACTAACTCGCTGAATGACAGCAATCATCTTTAAAGTTTTAATAAAAAGTGAGCGATGAGAAAATAGGTGCCAATGCCTACGATGTCGTTGGCGGTGGTGATAAACGGCCCCGATGCAATGGCAGGATTGATGCCAAATTTATAGAGGAGCAAAGGCGTGAAAGTTCCCATGAATGAAGCCAACAAAACCACCGAAAGCAGAGAAATACTCACTACCCAGAAAAGTTGGGGTTGGCTAAAAATAACGACATAAGCCCCGGCCAAAAGCCCTATGATGAGGCCATTGAGGGTCGCAATGACCAAAATCTTGAGCAAACGCTCTTTCCAACTGATTTCGAGTCCTGTTTTGTCGGCTAATGCTTGTACTATCAGCGAAGCAGTTTGAATACCGACGTTGCCGCCCGTCGAACCCATGATAGGGATAAACATAGCCAAGGCTGCGATTTTACTGAGTTCTTCTTCAAAAAGCCTGATGACCGTAGCTGCTAAAAGACTTCCCACTACCCCTACGATAAGCCACGGCAAACGTGCCTTAACTTGTTTGAAAAGACTATCGTCTTCTTCAATTTCGCCGGTGATGCCCGAAATCGCCTGAATGTCCTCTTCAGCTTTGTCGGTTACTACGTCCAAAATGTCGTCAATGGTAATACGCCCCAGCAGTCGTTTTTGTACATTGACTACGGGTATGGCTTCCAAATCGTAGCGTTGCATGATTTCGGCCACTTCTTGAATAGGCCGGTAGGTTTCTACATAAATGATGTCTTCGTCGAGGAGAGTTCCAATCTTGGTGTTTTTACGGGCCAGTACCAAATCTTTGAGCGATACCAGTCCGAGAAGTGTTTGGGCATCGTCCACCACATAGACGGCATATACTTTTTCTACGTCTTCGGCTTGCTTGCGTATTTCTTCGATGCACTCATTGACCGTCCAGTTTACGTTAGCTTTGACCAATTCTTTCTGCATCAAGCCGCCAGCTACGTCTTCATCGTAGGGGAGTAGGTCTATGATAAAGCGCGCCTGCTCTCGGTCTTTGAGCAAACCGATGACTTCTTCCCGTACTTGAATAGGCTGCTCTTTGAGCAAGTCCACGGCATCGTCAGAGTCGAAAAGTTCGATATAGGGAGCCAGCTTGGTAGTAGTAAATTCACTCAAAAATCGTTTGCGATCGTCGGGGTCAAATTCTGCTAAAATATTGGCACCGGTTTCGGTATCGAGCAAATCAAAGAGATAATGGGCTGGTTCGGGGTCAAGTTCGTAAAGGAGTGTGGCTATATCTGCTGGGTAGAGTTCCTCCATTTCGAGGCGTAGTTGCTCGTCGTGGTGGAGTTCTATGGCTTCTTCTATTTTTTGAAGGTATTCCTTAGTAAGGTCGAACGTCATTGGGTTTGGTTAGGCAAGTCACAAGAGCAAATAAAACATTATTTCAGAGGGCGTTAGCCCAGTCGTCGGATTCGAGTTCAGAAGAGGGTGAATCAGGCAGGAGTGGGGTATCCAGAATCTCTTCGACAGACGGAGGGGCTTCGTAGAGCGTATCACTCCATAAATCTGTGATGAGTTCGGCGGTTTCGGGGAGTACTTCGGCCACTTCGATAGGTATAGACTCAATAGGCGGTGCGTTGGGGTCTAAAAAGGTGTAATAAAACGAATCGTTGCGGTAGGAGAGGGGCTGCCCTGCCGAAAAGCGTTGGTAAGATTCATAAACTGTATCCCAATCTTGGCGCAAAACGGCCTCGGTCAAAGTCGGAAATTTGGTCAGACCGGGGTTATAAGTAAAATCAAAGAGGATATGTTTTTGTTTTTCGGAAAGATTTTCCCATACAATCATATCGTGCGATATACCGTCGTTTTGATGAGCCAGCAGTTCCAGTTGGCTACGCATTCGACGTTCGTATTCTGGCACGAGTACTTCATCGAAAAGGGTGGCTTGTTGTACTTCGTTGATAGACAACTCGTGTCGGTGTGCAGCTACCCAGGCTTGGGCTTCATCGCCGGTTTTGTAGGCGGCTTCCATGAACAACTCCGCCGTAGCAGCAGGTACACCTGCGCGTGTAAGGTCTTGGTAGATTTCTTGGGGCGAGCGGCTTCCCATGTCATAGCCCGGGCCTATCGTAACGCCCGATAGCCCCCCCGGAAAATGAGGTACAAGACTTTGGCCTTGGTGGCCTATTTCTTGGTTGTAGGTAAATGGATATTTTGCCATGATATAGGTAAGGGCTTAAATCGAAACAAAAATAACAAGTAACAAGCGACAAACTGCAACCGCTCGCTCAAATCCTTAAAAATCCTTAATGATAGCCCCAGTAGATTGCCTACTCTATGGTTTTGATACTACCTTTGCAGCGTGAAAAAACTACTATTTCTACTGTCATATATATTTTTTAATGGCCTGACGGTAAGTGTACAGGCACAGCGACCTATCAATCTGCCCGGTGCAGGTTCATTTGGTAACATCGGTAGTGGCGGGCAAGCCAAAATAGACGATTCTACCCAAATGATTTATGGTCCTCATACAGCAAAGTTTTTTTTGGAAAAAGACATTTTCAATAACCAAAAAATATTATATCGTACCGATACATCTTACCATTGGATTCATCGCTACAATTATGTCCAAAAATCAGACTATCAATTAGTAGATTTGGGCAATTTAGGCACGGCTTCACGCTGGGTATTTTTTCGGCCTGTCCAAGAAATAGGCGCGCAGTTGGGATATGATGCTTACTCACCTTATAGTTATCAAACCCATGAAATCCAGTACATTGACACCAAATCGCCTTATACCAATATGTACTTAGTACTGGGAGGGTTAGGGCAAAATATCGTTCGTTTTGACCATAGTCAAAATCTCAACCCTCGACTTAACTTAGGCATTAATGCACAGCGATTTACGACTAATAAGCAATTTGGTACCAGTGGCCAAGCCGATCCTCAAAACAATTTGGCGCAAAACTGGGGTTTTGTGTTTCATGGAAATTACCGCTCCCAAAATGATAAATATACCTTGTTGGGACATTTCAACCACTTGAATCACAGTGTGTTTGAGCAAGGGGGCGTGATACCGCTCGATTCTTTGACTGCCGCTACGAGCCGGCAGACGGCTTTTTTTATAGATCCCAACCGGCCCGATATTCTCCGTAAAGCCAACTCATGGGAACGTCGTAACAACTGGCACATCTATCAGCAGTATGTCATGGCGCAGGGTTTTCAGGCGTATCATATCCTTGAGTACAAGCGGACTATCAATCGCTACACCGACGACAACTTAAATGACGGTCGAAGATTCAATTTTTACCCCAATACCTTCTATGACCCACAGCGTACATGGCAAGAGGTAAAATTTCGGTCGGTCGGTAATACTTTTGGCCTTAAAGGCCGCTATCAGGGCTTTAACTACCGGGCGCATTATCGGCAACGTATTTGGGGTATGAACGGTACTTACAATGACTCCGATACTACCAAAAGCACCTACCGATTGAGTCGGTTTGAAAACTTTGTAGGATTGTGGCTCGCCTATTTTCTCAAAGACAGTACCCAGCGTGCCACGGCAGAATTTGAATACCTACTGGGGCGTGATTTTAAACTCAAAGGCGAGATAGTCAGTAGGTGGTTTTCGGCAGGCTATTACTCCGTGTTTTCGTCGCCTACGATTTTGCAGCTACGCTATCATAGCAATCACCTTCGGTGGGACAACAATTTCAGATTAGTCAATTCTAACAATCTTTATGGGCAAATCAACCTGAAAGTCAAACGCTTAGCGTTTAGTCCACGTTTGGACTATCATCTGATCAACAACTTCATTTATTTTGATACAGCAGCCGTGGCCAAGCAATACACCAGTGCGTTCAGTGTGTTACGAGTAAGTGGCCAAACAAGCTGGAATCCCGGTAAATGGCATTTTTTGGTACAACCTTTTGTCAATTTGGTGTCCAACGATGAGGTATTTAGAGTACCTCGTTTCATGGTCAATTTTAGGGGTAGTTTCGACTTTATCTATGCCAAAGTACTTTACTTGCAAGTCGGAGGAGAGATACACTACAAGTCGGCCTACTTTGCCGATGCCTATATGCCACTCACGCAGCAGTTTCATCTTCAAAATCGCATCACGACCGAAGGGGTGGTTTATTCGGAAGTGTTTTTGAATGCTCGTATCAATCGCGTAAGGTTGTTTGTCAAAATAGCCAATGCCGTACAAGGACTGGCCAATGGCTTCTTCAACGCAGGCTATTTTTCAACGCCTTTTTATCCGGTGGTAGGGCGAAGTATCGGCTTTGGTGTAAACTGGCCGCTTTTCGATTAAAAATTCGTCTATGTTTCTTCCCTATTTAGTCGAGTGTAGCTGCTATTTGGTCGTTTTAGAACGATTCTAAACGTTTTAAGAGCAACATTTGTGCTGTATTTTTTGTCTATTGATTAGGCAAAGAAAGCACTATACGCCATCAAAAATTGTACTATTCAAATGAAAAAACTATTTATCATCGCAGCAGCCATTTTAACATTACAGCACGTAGCCATAGCCCAGTTTCCGGGTGGAGGGTTTCCGGGCGGCTCTCGTGGGGGCGATCGTGGCGGGAGCATGGGCCGTCCACCCGGTCAGCAAATGGGTATGCCCGATACTCCCAAAGGTAATGGAAAAATCTCTGGCATCATTTTAGACTCACTTACTGGCAAACCCGTAGAGTATGCTACGGTGGCTGTATTTGACACCAAAACAGGTAAGCCCATAGATGGTACCGTAACCGACCCAAAAGGAGCTTTCTCGCTCAAAAACCTGCCCGAAGGAGAGTTTAGGTTGATGGCTACATTCATTGGTTACAAAAACTTTGAGGTATCTAAAATCAACATTAGCAAAGGGGATAAAGACAAAAACTTGGGTAATATCAACCTACCACCTGATGTCCAAACGTTGGCTGAAGTAACTATCACAGGCGAACGCCCCCTTATTGAAGATAAAGTTGATAAAATCGTTTATAATGCCGAACGCGACATCTCCAATGCTGGAGGCGATGCCAGCGACGTACTGCGCAAAGTCCCCATGCTTTCGGTGGACTTAGACGGCAACGTTTCGATGCGTGGTAGCCAAAATATACGTGTCCTCATCAACGGCAAACCCTCCACCATCGTAGCCAACAGCGTAGCCGATGCCCTCAAGATGATTCCGTCCGACCAAATCAAAACTGTGGAGGTCATTACTTCGCCGTCTGCCCGCTACGATGCTGAAGGGTCAGCAGGAATTATCAACATCATCACCAAGAAAAACAACCTGCAAGGTATCACAGGCTCCATAGACATGGCAGGGGGCAACCGCTCCAGCAATTTATTTGGTAATATCAACCTTAAAACCAAGAAACTTGGTGTTTCAGTTAATGGCGGTGGACGCTTTTTCTATCCACCCACAGGCGGATTCATTGACATCAGTCGCCAACTTCCCAACGGAAAAACCTTTCGTACATTGCAAGAAAATGAGGGTCAGCAGTTGGGTGGGTTTGGCAATATGCAGTTGAGTTTGGACTATGCCGCTACCGCCAAAGACAATTTTACGTTCAGTGCGCGCAATAGCCGTCGAGTCTTCAATCTGGAAAACACCCAGCAATCTTTCAATATCCTCAATGGGGCCAATCCTGTTGCCACCTTTGGTAATAAAATCAATACCAAAAACATGGGTAACAACATTGACCTTAACTTTGATTACACTCGTAAGTTTGATAAAGCCGACAAAGAATTGGTGATTCTGGCTCAATTCAGCCAAAACCTTGGCGACAACAGCTATACCCGCGATCAGTATTTGGGTTCAGCTTTTAGCGAAAAAATCTACCGCGAAAGTAACCCCAACAAAAGTAAGACCCAAGAACGTACCCTACAAATAGACTACCAAGACCCCTTGACTAAATACGTACAAGTCGAAACAGGTGCCAAGATGATTTTACGCCACATAGAGAGTGATTTCAGATTCAACTACGATAGCACCGGGCGCGGTAGCCTCATTCCCAATCCCCTGCGCACCAATGTCTTCAACTACGACCAAAACGTATATGCGGGTTATTTGTCATTTTTGTTCCAAACCAAAAATAAGTGGGGTATCAAGCCCGGTTTACGCTACGAATACACCCAACTCATGGCACAATATCAAGATGCTCCCAAAGTCAATCTACCCGATTTTGGCACATTTGTTCCGAGCTTGACCATTTCCAAAAATCTTAAAGGTAATAAAACAGTTCGGGTCAGCTACAACCGTCGTATTCAGCGGCCTTCGATTCAGTTCTTGAATCCCAACGTAGGCCAAAGCGACCCCTTCAATATATCCTTTGGAAACCCCAACCTCAATCCCGAGTTTACCAACAACTTCGAGATTAATTTCAGCACATTTTTCAAAACAACCACGCTCAATTTCTCTACTTACGCCCGCTTGACCGACAACTCCATCGAAACCGTGCGCTTCCGTGGAGGGCAGGCGTTGTTTGAACAACTCACCCGCCAGCAAGGCGTAGATGTGAGCAATGTCATCGTCAATGACAATACCCTGCTGACTACCTTCCAAAACGTAGGCAGCAACCGCGCCGTAGGTCTGAATGTCTTTGCGATGGTCAAGCCTATCACCGGACTGACTATCAACGGTAGTGTAGATGCCCGCTACGTAATGCTCAACAGCTCGGCATTGAATATCAGCAATCAAAACTGGACTTTCAACATCTTCGGGCAAGCACAGTATCAATTGGGTAAAAACTGGAGTGCACAAATGTTTGGCTTCTTGCGGGCGCGTGATATTCAGTTGCAGGGGATTCAGGCAGGTTTTGGGGTGTATAGCCTCAATATCTTGAAGGAGTTCAAAAAACAACAGGCCAGCTTAGGCTTCGGTGCCGAAAACTTTGTACAAAATGCCTTCCGTCAGCGTACCACTTTGAGCAGCAATACTCCCGGCAATATTTTCACCCAAGACCAAGTGAATTTTATTTATAACCGTGGCTTCCGCGTTACGTTCCGTAAGCGTTTCGGTAAAATGAGCTTCGACGGCGACTTGTTCCGACGCAAGAAAAGTGTCAACAACGACGACTCCAAGCAAGGTACCGACAACAGCAACGACGGTGGCGGAAACACAGGTGGCCGCCGTGGTGGAGGCTGATAGCCTTCCGATTATCTTCACACTTATATTATGATACCGACCCTCGCCTTCAAGGTGAGGGTTTTGATTTTTGGTGCAAACCAAATGTTATGTTTTTTGTTCAATACATAATCTGTACTATATTTGACTTATCAACAAACTTACTGGAGGAAGGATTGGCTTTGAAGCAAAAGGCATGGCATAGCGATTTGGGAAAATGGGTACAGCGTATCGTAGAGGGCGATATGGCGGCCTATCGCTATTTTTATGAGCATTTTTATGCCGATTTGTACAGATTTGCAGTTTATATCGTCAAATCGGAAGTCGTAGCCGAAGACATCGTGCATGATGTGTTTGTGAAAGTGTGGGAAAACCGCCAACAACTCAACCACGAGCAGTCTATTAAGTCATATCTGTTTACCATCTGCCGCAATCACGCCCTCAATACCTTGGCCAAAGCCGCTACCGAAAATCGCCTCCGCGACCAAATCCTCCAAGACTATCAACAACTTTCGTCAGACAACGACCCTACCGACACGCTCTACCCGGAAGAAATAATCCAAAAAGCCCTGGAGGCTTTGCCCGACCAACGCCGCAAAGTCTTCGAAATGGCCAAAATAAAAGGATTAAGCTATCAGCAAATAGCCCAAGAACTCGACATCAGCACCGGTACAGTAAGCGATCACATCGTCAAAGCCAATCGCTTCTTACGCCAGTATTTTGAGAAAAAATAAATTTTTCTTTTCAGAGAGCATAGCAAAATACCCAATGGCTTGTATTATGTGCGACTAAGCAACAAAAATCGCACAATCGTGGAACAACTTTTTCGAGATTATCTGCAAAATCGCTGTACTGCCGAAGAGGTAGCACAAGTGATGCGATACTTGCAAACAGCGGAAGGAAAAGCTAAAATGGAGGCTATATTGGCCGAACCACCTCCTCACAATAAAGACTTAACACCAAGCAATGCCCACATCGTACAAGGTTGGGAGCGTTTGTCGCAATACATTTCATCAACTCCCTCATCTACTACTGTGCGCCCATTGCTTCACAAACGCAGGTGGGTTTGGGCGGCGGCAATCGTACCGCTGGTCATGGCAGCGGCTTTGGGGTGGTGGCTATGGAGTAGCCCCACCGATCAAGTAGCCCGTACAGACTATGCCCAGCTACGGGAAGTACACCTGCCCGATGGCTCGCGGGTGGTACTCAACGGCAACTCCACCCTTGAGTTCAAATCAAAATGGCTGCCCTTTGCCACGCGCGAAGTATGGCTCACAGGAGAGGCTTTTTTTGAAGTAGTGCATACGAGTAGTCACCAAAAATTTTTGGTACACACCCGTAAAAAGCACACCATCGAAGTATTGGGTACTTCCTTCAATGTATTTGATAGACCCAATAGCACTGAGGTATCTTTGAAATCAGGGAAAATCAAACTCCATATTCAACAACAAGAAGCCACAAAGGCAGTAGTCATGCAGCCGGGGCAGTCTTTGACCATAGACACTACTGCCACTAAGATACGCTTGGCTTCTGTAAAGACTGACCGGGTAGCCACTTGGCGCAATCGCAAGCTCGTATTTGAGGCTACTCGCTTAGCTGATATTACCCAAATGCTCAAAGAAACCTACAACCTTGAAGTAACAGTAGAAAACCCCGCTCTGCTCAACGAAAAAGTAACAGGCGTGATTCCTTCGGGCAATGTAGATGAACTCCTGAAAGCACTCTCACTGGCATTGAAAGTCAATTACACAAACCAAAATAACCAAATCAAATTTTACTAAAAACTAACTAACCATTGAGTATGAAAAAGCAATTTTTACTAGCACTGACTGTCTGGATGCTTTTGGGAGGGCAGATAGCCTCTGCACAGAATCTGATGGCACACAATAGCCGTAAACTCAATGCGGTGGCCAATACAGCCCCCTTACGAGTGATGAAAGAAGATTTAAGCGAAATTGAAAAACGATATAATGTACTGTTTTTCTATCGTACCCAACTCGTCGAAACTTCCTTAGCCAATCCTGTTTTTGAACTTCAAGGCAACAACCTCGAACGTGACTTAAAAGGAGCATTGGCTAACAGCGCACTCAAGTATGAAAAAGCGGGCGAACGCCTCTATGTTATTGTAGAAGACCAAGCCACAGGCCGCGTAACCGATAAAAGTGGCAATGCCATGCCCGGTGTAAGTGTATTAGTAAAAGGCAGTAATCGAGGGGCTATCACTAACCCTGAAGGTCGCTATTCGATTGGTGTGCGCCCAGGTGAAACGCTGGTATTCTCTTTTGTAGGCTACCAGACCCGCGAAGTCCAAGTAGGAAGTAACTTGGAAATTAATGTATCCCTGGCAGAAGACTCCAAAGTATTGAATGAGGTCATCGTAACGGGTACTCGCAGTAGTGGCCGTACCAAAATAGACACGCCTGTACCTGTAGATGTCATCTCGGTCAAAGAAGTAACCAATAGCGTAGGTCAAGTGGACATCAACCAAATTCTGACGTTTATAGCTCCCTCGTTTCAGTCGGCGCGTCAGACTATCTCCGACGGTACCGATCACATAGACCCCGCCCAACTGCGTGGTTTAGGCCCAGATCAAGTACTGGTGCTTGTCAATGGCAAACGCCGCCACCAATCGGCACTCGTCAATGTAAACGGTACCGTCAATCGTGGTACAGTAGGTACGGACCTCAATGCTATTCCGGCCAATGCCGTCGAAAAAATAGAAATATTGCGTGATGGTGCGGCTGCACAATATGGTTCTGATGCCATTGCAGGGGTTATCAACATCGTCTTAAAAAAACAAACTGGTTTATCGGCTAATATTACTGCTGGTACGCATATCACTGCGTATGAGAAAAATTTCGCTTTCAACAAAATCAACAATGCTAACTTGCCTGCCAAAACATCGGTCATGGATGGTACTACTTGGCAAGCAGGTATCAACTACGGCGTAAAAATTGGTAACAAAGGTTTTTTGAACATTACTGGCGAATACACCGACCGTGGCTATACCAGTCGTAGTGGTTTATATACAGGACAGATTTTCCCTGCCGTAGGGGGACAAATACGCGACGAACAAATTTTACAAGAGCGCGGCCTCACTCGCGATAACTTCGATATGCGTATAGGCAACTCCGCCATCAAAGGAGGAGGTATCATGTTTAATGCTGATATTCCAATCAATGATAAATTTGACTTTTATGCCTTTGGGGGCTACAACAATAAAAAAGGAAATGCTGCTGGCTTCTATCGCTATCCTAATGCCGTGCCTGCTGCTGCTCGTACCAATGTATTTTCGGTTTATCCTAATGGTTTCTTACCCGAAATCAACAGCAACGTAACTGATTTCTCGATAGCGACCGGTATTAAGGGTAAACTCGGTGAGTGGAACATGGACTTGAGCAATGTTTTTGGTCAAAATGTATTCGATTTCAAAGTAACTAATTCCGTCAATTACACCCAAGCACTCGCCTCAGCCAACTTCCAGCGTGAGTTTGATGCAGGAGGCTTGAAGTTTTTACAGAATACTATCAACTTCGACCTTAACCGCAAGTATGACGTACTCGCCGGACTCAACGTAGCCACAGGAGCAGAGTTTCGCATTGACCAGTTTGGGGTACGGGCAGGCGAAGAAGCCTCATGGCGCAATTACAACACTGCTTCGGGTGTAGCCGCTGGTGCACAAGTATTTGCGGGCTTTTTGCCCTCCAACGCGGGTACTTTCTCCCGCAACAGTAAAGCACTTTATTTGGATTTAGAGCAAGACATCACCAAAAATTTTATGATTTCGGGTGCCTTACGCTTCGAAAATTACTCTGATTTCGGAAGTACACTCAACTATAAACTCGCCTCACGCCTCAAACTTACCGACGGTATCGCTTTGAGAGGCTCTGCCACTTCCGGCTTTAGAGCGCCTTCGATGCAGCAGCGTTTTTATGCCAAATCCAACACCCTTTTCATCTCACAAGGTGGGCAGTTGGTGCCTGTTGAGGCGGGTACTTTCACCAATGAAAGCCAAGTAGCACAAATATTGGGTATTCCACGACTCAAACAAGAAACCTCCAACAGCCTTTCTTTGGGGGCTACTTTCCAAGTGGCAAGAAACTTAGAGTTCACGTTAGATGCTTACCAAATAGACATCAAAGACCGTATTATTTTGACCAACAACTTCACCTCGGGGGGCAATGCCGACCTAAAAGCTAAATTAGATGCTGCCAATGCCAACACCGCCAATGTTTTCACCAACGCCATAGATACCCGCTCAAGAGGTTTGGAGGGAGTCATCAATTACAGCACACGCTTCGGCAAAAACCAAACGTTGAAGTTCATGCTGGCAGGTACTTTGATTCAAAACAGAGTCAAAACAGATGCCAACGGCAATCCTATCATCAAAGCATCGCCTATTTTGGAAGCTACCGGGCAAAAAGGCAACTACTTCAACCGCGAAGACCAAAGCCGTATCGAGGTAGCCAGTCCACAAAACAAAATCAGCTTCATGGCCAATTACACAGTAGGTAAGCTCGGCCTGATGCTTCGTATGGTCAATTTTGGTAAAGTAGTTTATCTCGATCCTACCATCAATCCTGCCAATCCCGGTGCGTTTCCTATGAATGCTTTTAACAATAACGCCCGCGAAACGCTCGATCAAACTTTTAGTCCAAAACTGGTTACTGACATCACTCTAAACTATGATTTTACCAAATCATTGGGCTTGGCTGTCGGTGCTAACAACCTATTTGATGTCTATCAAGATATGCACACTCATTCGGGCAATATGAGCTTAGGTCGCTTTGTGTATTCGCGGCGTGTACAGCAAATGGGTTTCAATGGCCGTTATGTATTTGCACGCTTGTTGGTCAATCTTTGATTATGACCTTATTTCTAATGCTTATCTCCAACCCCCGCTTGAAAAGCGGGGGTTTTTTTGGCATGAAAATTGACAAACAGTTGATCAACGATTGGATTAACGCAACAAATGATGTTATTTTGCGGGTCGGTAGTTTTTTAAAAATACCATTTTTTTATAATTGCTTGATAAACAGTTTGTTGGATTTTTGTAAATTCTTAAATCATTTCATAATTTCAGTAAAAAATGGCGTTGATTAACAAAATCAGAGAAAAATCGGGAGTAGTAGTAGTAGTTATTGCAATCAGTTTGATTCTTTTTATCGTGGGGGGAGATATTTTGGGTAACCAAGCCTTGTTTGGTAGCAATAGCCAAATCGTAGGTGAAATAGCCGGAGAAACCATTGATTATAAAGATTTTCAGAGCAAGTTGGACCAAGCACGTCAGGCATTCGAAGCGCAAAGTGGCCGTGCTGCCACCGAAGCCGAGCAGCAAAGCCTCCGCGAGCAAGTATGGAACCAATATTTAGTGGACTATGCCTATCAAAAAGAGTACGATGCACTGGGACTGAAAGTAACCAACGATGAATTGATAGATATGGTACAGGGTAACAATATCAGCCCTGCTGTCCAGCAATCTTTCACCAACCCCCAAACAGGTGTTTTTGACAAAACTTCGGTCATCAGCTATCTCAAAAACCTTAAAAACCTGCCACCAGCCCAACAACAAGCATGGCAAAATTTTGAGAAAAGTTTGGCACAAGACCGCCTTCGCCAAAAATACGAAAGCCTCGTGCGCTTGACGAGCTATGTAACACGCGCCGAAGCTGAAAAAGAATACCAAGCTCAGACGACCAAAGCCTCATTGCGCTATTTGTTTGTTCCTTTTTATTCGGTGTTGGATACTACCATCAAGGTAACCGACTCACAGCTTAATGATTATCTATCCAAACATAAAGACGAGTATAAAGGATTCGATTCGCGCACGATTCAGTACGTTACTTTTCCAGTAGTGCCATCTAAGCAAGATAGCGTAGATCTCTACAACAAAATCAAAGAGTTAGCACGCGGTTTGGCTACTGCTACCAACGACTCTGTCTATGCTCGTGTTAATTCAGACGTACCTACACCGCTTTATTGGTCAATGGCCAATATGCCAGACCAACTCAAATCAGTCGTTAAGACCTTCATTCCCGGTAGTGTCAATGGCCCTTATCGTGAAGGCAACACTTACTATATCTACAAATATGGTGGTACCCAATTAGATACTGCCTATACCGTAAAAGCAAGTCATATTTTGATTCGTGCACAAGGCACCGACGAAGCCGCCAAAGCCACTGCACGTAGCAAAGCCGCCGATTTGCTCAAACAACTGCAAGGTGGAGCTAACTTTGAACAATTGGCCGCCGCCAATAGCCAAGACCCCGGCTCGGCACAGCGTGGTGGAGATTTGGGTTACTTCCGTCAAGGGATGATGGTCAAACCTTTCAATGATGCTGTTTTTGCCATGAATGGCACAGGACTCATTGGGCGTGTGGTCGAAAGTGACTTTGGCTTTCACATCATCAAAGTAACCGAACCTAAAACCAACGTACTCTACAAAGTAGCTGCCATAGGCAAAGTAATGGAAGCCAGCTCTACCACTCGCGACTCGATTTATGCCCGTGCTGATCAGTTTGCGCTCCAGTCTAAAAATAAAAAAGATTTTGAGGCTAACGCTAAAAAAGATGCTTCCTTGTTGGTTCAGACAGCCAATCGTATCCCCGAATCAGCCACCAATATCAACGCCATGCAAAATGCCCGTGAGATTGTACGCTGGGCTTTCAACAAAGACACCAAAATAGACAACGTATCGTCGGTATTTGAAACAGAAGGCCAGTACGTAGTGGCAGTATTGACAGGCAAAACCTCCAAAGACAACCCTACCGTAGATGATTTTCGTGATGAACTGACGCTCAAAGTGCGCAACCAAATCAAAGCAGAGCAAATCACCAAAAAACTTAATACTATCCAAGCCCCTACGCTCGAAGGCATCGCTCAAAAATACGGAGCAGGAGCCTTAGTAGAAACTGCCAACGACATCACACTTGCTACGGGCTTTTTGACAAGTGCAGGTTTAGACCCTACTGCTTTAGGAAAAGGATTTGGCTTGAAAATGGGTAAAAAGTCTAAAATATTTACAGGTGAAAACGGCGTGTTTATCATGGAAAAAACAAGTGAAACGCCCGCCCCTCCTATTGCCGATTACTCCATGTATAAGGCCAATTTGCAATCGCGCAACTTCCAAGCAAGTTTCCTTTTGAGTGAGGCTATCCGCGAGAATGCCAAAGTAGTCGACAATCGCGCCAAGTTTTTCTAAAAAATACTATTCATTAAAAAAGGGTGTCCGAGTAGTCGTGATACCCTTTTTTTTTTGTTAAGGTTGAAAAAATATGCTTGGCTATGCCGCACTGTAGGTGCTAAACGGCAATCTGAAAAGTTTTACATCAGTTACTAAAATATTTGATAATTTGTAACAAGGCGGTTGCTACAATTACGCCCAGCACAATGCGTCTGAAAACAACTTCGGAAGCATATTTAAGAATAATTTTACCTACATAACTACCCAAAATACTGATACCGACCAGAAAAGGAATCAGAAAAAAATATTCTTTTTGGAAATATCCATTGCTCACATACACAACAGCCCTGCTTGCATCTACTCCAAAATCAATAAGTGCAGAAGTAGCCACAAATATATCTTTGGGGAGTTGGAAAGCCGTAAGGGTAATCCCACGAATAGCCCCGCCCGTACCAGCGATACCAGCAATAAAACCAGAGACCATACCTCCTAAGTATAGATTGGTATTGGTTTGAGGAAGTGGCTTATCGGTATAGATAAACAAAAAAACAGCCAATCCTACCAGTACAAAATTCATGGCCAATTCTATCCATGTTGTTGGTAAAAAAATGGTAAAATAGGCACCAATGATGACGAAAACAACAGCAGGAATACCTAATTTCAAAACAATTTCCTTACGAACACCACTTCTAAAAAGGGCTATTTTTGAAATATTGCTGAAAACATGAAAAATAGCAGTGATACCCAAAACGGTTTTGAAGTCAAAAAATAAAGCAGCAATAGGAACAAATAGAATCGAAGAACCAAAACCAGAGATGGTACCTACTATCTCAGCTACAAATGCTAAGACAACAAACAAATAATATTTTTCCGGCATCAAAAAAATAAATGGAAACTTACTTTAAGACCTATTTCACTACAGTCAGCGTTCCTTTGACAGTACGATTGCTAAAAATCAACGCATAAAAATACGTCCCTGCCGTTACTCCCTCGCCACACCATTTGAATAGGGGGTCGGAAGATTGATAAACCAGTTTACCCCAGCGATTGAAGATTTGAATTTTGTCAAACTGTGGCCCGCATGACGTACTGACGATGCCTTCTACAAAGAAACAATCATTTTTGCCGTCATTGTTGGGAGTGATGATATTTGGTATATTTTCTTCGAGCGTTTCGACTACTGCCAATTTGTCAAATTTGAGTCTTACGGCCAAAGTGTCTGTTTTGATAGGACCACAGGAGTTATCTTCGGCTACAAAATTGACTACCAAATCTTTTCCGGCCAGTTGGGCGTATTCGGTACAGTTGGGTTTCCACTCAAAGACCGATGTAAGTCGCGGAGGGCCTACTTTATCATCAAACTTCATGCGGTATTGTGCCAGTGTAAAGCCTCTGCTCACCGCAAAAAGGCGTAATACATCGGAGCGATCGGCATCGTCGGCATATACCTCAAAACGTAAAATACCTCCTTCGTCGGCAGAAGGCTGGGGGACGGTTACGGTGGTGGTATTGCCCAAACTTGTAGTTACACGTGGTTTATTATTGGGCTTGGGAGTCGCTTGGAGGCGTACGGTTACAGTGTCTTTTATTTGTCGGTTGCAGTTGATGTCGGTTACAATAAAGTCCACCACATACTCGCGGTCGAGGGCGGTGCAGGGAGGATTCCACGTAAAAGGCTGTGTAATGCTCCCTTTACCCGTAGCATTGTTGAAGGTCATGCCCACTTGGGCAAGCTGGAAGCCACGACCTCGTGCTTCCAAAATGAGGTCGTCATTGTCGCGGTCGTTGGCAGTTACACGAAAAGTCAGCGGTGTTCCTTGAACAATAGAGGCACGATTGTTCGACAGATCGGTCGTTACACTGGGCTTATTGTTGATAGATTCTTCAATCATAACCCTAAGCCGCAAGGTATCCGATTGAGGCTGCGGGCAGCCGTCGTCGCTGACGATGACCTCCACTATGACAGGTTGGTTGTTGCGACTTTCGATACACTTATCAAAACAGATTTGAGTACGAAGGGTATCGGTAGAGGAGCGCGTTACGAATGTGGCAGGATTGGCCGATACGCCCTTGTCGTCGAAATTGAGTCCGATAGTTTTGATCGTGAGGCGTTGGTTGGGGTCGCGGTCGGTGATGAGTACTTCCAAACATTTGGTTTGGTTACGTCGAATAGTAAGCGTTTCGCCTTGACGATAAAATGTAGCTTTACCCGGCTCACGATACAGTGCTTCGGGAGCAAAATTTCGGGGGCAATCCACCACTTTTAGTTGAAACTCACGTTTGACAGCACCGATACGAACCCCTCGGCGGAACTCCTCAACCATGACTGCAAACACATAAAGCCCCGCTCGGTCGGAAGTAACACTCAACACACCAGTACGGCGGTTGATAGACAATGGTCGAGGGCCGGGAATCATGTTGGCATCAGAAATCCCCGCTACCCAAGTTACTTCAGGATAAGCACTACTCCCGCGTGCCACTGGTTCGGCGGCATTGGGCGAAGAAAAACCCGCCCACGGACGTACCAGTGAATACACCAAGCTATCTCCATCGGCATCTCGACCGCTAAAGTCGAAGCTAAAAGGGCGGTTAAGGCAAATATAATCACCCTTCAGCTCGCCAAATTGAGGAGAAGAATTGATGATAGGCTGTCCGGTGGTCGTTACTAAGGGGGGAAATTCTGTATAAAAAGTCGCTCCCGTGTTGGAAGGATTGACGATGTTGTTGATGATTTGGTTGCGGCAGCACCGTTCCCAGACGACATAGTAGCCTCGTGGGTCATCAAAATTGGCCGTATTGATGATGATTTCACCTGAATAACGCATCAGCAGCGTGCGCAAGTCAGTCAGGGTTTCGTTGCAAGTAGGATTGGTATAAGAAATGAGTTTCCGTAAAGTCTGCGGAAGTTCAATCATTCCCATTGATTGGTTGTCGGATTTTCTAAAAAAATAGAGCTTAACAGTAGGTGTTTCGGCACCAGCACGGCCATTGGTTTGGTCAAAATAGAGATTGAGGCCGATATAAAAGCGATTGGCGGCACGGTTGGTAGGATAAAACTCTATCTCTCCGCCTACAATATGCGAAGCCCAACTCCCCAACGGAAGTAAAAGCATCAGAAGTAACTTAAAATGTAGATTTTTTTTCATGTAAGTTGGGGGCTTTACTTCTCGTTGTATTTTTGTCGCACTCACTTTTCAATTACGCATTTCAAAAAAGAATCGTTGCTTTTAAAAGTTAGCTGATTATTAAAAGCTCACTACACCATAAAACATGAAAAATTACAAAAAAAATAGACAAGTCGTTACAAATCTACTCATTGAAGATTTTGCTGCCGAAGGCAAGTGTATCGCTCACCATGAAGGCGCAGTTGTATTTATCGAAGGAGATGCTGCCCCCGGTGATATAGTGGACGTAGAAATATTGCACTTCAAAAAGAAACGCTTTTATGAAGCAAGGGTCATTGATACCCACGAGTTTTCTTCCAAACGTACCCTTCCTTTCTGCGATTACTTCGCTACTTGTGGTGGCTGTAAGTGGCAGCATATCCAATATGAGGAGCAACTTCAATTCAAATGGCAGCAAGTCTATGATCATTTGCATCGTATTGCCAAGGTATCTTTACCCGACCTCTTGCCGATTGTACCTTCCCGACAGACTACTTTTTATCGTAACAAACTCGAATTTACCTTCTCGAATTTTCGCTGGTTTCGAGCCGAAGAAATGACCGACAATCTAATCCTCGACCGCGACGCGCTGGGCTTTCACATTCCGAAGCGTTTTGACAGAATCTTGGACATCGAAAAATGCTACCTCCAGCCCGACCCTTCCAATGGGATACGAAACCGACTGCGAGATTTTGCCAAAAAACAAGGATTTCGATTCTATGACCAACGCCTAAATAGCGGCTTCCTGCGCAATCTCATCATTCGTACTGCCAATACAGGCCAAGTCATGGTCATCGTGCAGTTTGCCGAGGCTAATCAAGCCGCTATTGACCTTACGATGCAGTTTTTATCTGAAACTTTTCCAGAAATTACCTCGCTGCAGTATATCATCAATACCAAAGGCAATGACTCTTACAGCGACCAAGAGGTCGTTTTGTTTTCTGGTAAACCTTATCTGGAAGAACGCATGGAAGACTTGACGTTTCGGGTAGGTCCTAAATCATTTTATCAAACCAATTCAGAGCAAGCCTACGAACTCTACAAAATAGCGCGTGATTTTGCCCAACTGTCGGGTAAAGAACTCGTCTATGACCTTTATACAGGGACAGGTACGATTGCCAATTTTGTAGCAAGACAAGCCCAAAAAGTGATAGGTATTGAGTATATCGCCGAGGCTATTGAAGATGCTAAAGTCAATTCTCAAATCAACAATATCGTCAATACAAACTTTTTTGCTGGCGATATGCGGCATTTACTGACTGATGAATTTGTTGCTATTTATGGTACACCCGAGGTGGTCATCACCGACCCTCCACGTGCCGGTATGGACGAACCTGTGGTTCGTACACTTTTGCGGGTTGCCCCCCAACGTATCGTCTATGTAAGCTGCAATACCGCCACCCAAGCCCGCGATATCGCATGGCTCGACGAAAAATACAGTGTCCATAAAGTACAACCTGTGGATATGTTTCCGCATACGCATCATGTGGAGAATGTGGTACTGCTGGAGAAAAAGTAGCAATTATCCTTTTTTTCTTTGTAGTAAGTTTTAGTTGGTATTAACTTTGTGTTACCAAAGAATATTTTTTTAATTGCGAAGTTTACCTACCAAAAATTAGTTTCTCCTTGAAAGCTACTGACATCAAAGACCCCGAGTATTTCCACAAGGTGGTTGATTGCCAATATGCGTGTCCGGCGCATACGCCTGTTCCCGAATACATCAGACTTATCGCTGCCGAACGTTATTCGGAGGCTTATCTTATCAACTGGGAGTCCAACGTCTTTCCGGGCGTACTGGGGCGCACCTGCGACCGCCCCTGCGAGCCTGCCTGCCGGCGTGGGCGTGTGGACGAAGAACCCGTAGCGATTTGTCGCCTCAAGCGCGTAGCGGCCGATTTCAAAGGGGAAGTCAAAAGTATGATGCCTCAAGGGTCGTTTTTGCCCAATGGCAAGAAAATCGCCCTCATCGGTGGTGGTCCAGCCTCCTTGACCGTAGCGCGAGATTTAGCTCCTTTGGGATATGAAATTCATCTATACGACAACCAGCCCAAAGGCGGTGGTATGATGCGAAGCCAGATTCCGTCGTTTCGCTTGCCCGAAAGTGTCCTCGACGAAGAAGTAGGCTATGTACTCGATTTGGGTATTCACACCCATTTCAATCAATATGTAAGTAGCTTGAAAGAAATTTTGGATAAGGACTACAATGCCGTGTTTGTGGGTACGGGTGCGCCCAAAGGCAAAGATTTGGCTGATTTGCCCGGTCGTTGGGAAGCCAAAGCCAATATACACATCGGTATAGAATGGTTGGCCAATGTAGCTTTTGAACATACCAAAAAAATCGGTAAAAAAGTATTGGTATTGGGCGGAGGCAATACCGCCATGGACTGCTGCCGAACTTCCCGCCGACTGGGTGGGGAGGACGTAAAAGTAGTAGTACGTAGCCCTCGCAAAGAAATGAAAGCCTCGCCGTGGGAAATTGAAGACGCAGTGAATGAGGATATTCCGATTTACGAAAATCATGTTCCCAAATCTTTTGTTGTCGAAAATGGGCAACTCAAAGGCATGATATTTGAAAAAGTAGAAGCCAAATACGAAAATGGCAAACGCAAGCTCGTTCCCACAGGCGAACCTCACGTATTTTTTGAGGCCGATGACGTACTGATTGCCATAGGTCAAGAAAATAGCTTCCCATGGATAGAGCGCGATTTGGGCATAGAGTTCGACCAATGGGGAATGCCTATTCTCGATTCGACTACCTTCCAATCCACTTTACCTCAAGTTTTTTTTGGAGGAGATGCAGCTATGGGACCCAAAAACGTCATCACTGCCGTAGCACAAGGTCATCAAGCCGCTGTTTCGATTGATTTGTTTTTGAATGAATTAGACTTGCACAAAGACCGTCCTGCCCCTTTTACGAATCTGATTCACCAAAAAATGGGAATCCACGAGTGGATGTACGATAGCACCGTAGCCAACGACGACCGCTACAAAGTGCCTCATGCCGATAAGTCGCTTACGCTCAAAGATCGCAAAAAAGAAGTAGAATTGGGGTTTGATGTGCAAACTGCCTTCAAAGAAGCCCAACGCTGCCTCAATTGTGATGTACAGACAGTTTTCACTGAAAATCGCTGTATCGAATGTGATGCCTGTGTGGATATATGCCCTACGACCTGCATTACCTTCACGGTCAATGGCGACGAAGAGGATCTCCGTACCCGCCTCAATGCCCCTGCTACCAATACCGATCAAGACTTGTATGTATCTGATACCCTCAAAACCGGAAGAGTAATGGTCAAAGATGAAAACGTCTGCCTACATTGTGGGTTGTGTGCGGAGCGTTGCCCGACCTCGGCATGGGATATGCAAAAGTACCTTTACTCTGTAACCAAAGCCGGCTGCCAAAACAGCGTTTTAGAAATGATATAAAAAACCGTTCCTCCATAGCCTTTTTGTGTTCAAAATAGAGGTAAATCTCCCCTTCCTCGATGGGGGAGGGTTGGGGGTGGGGTTCAAACCTTCTCAATCAATGCAAAAATTAGTTTCCACCAACGATTTAGTAGTACGTTTTGCCAACGTCAATGGCACAGGTTCGGCATCGGCCAACGGTATGTTTGCGATGTCTATCTTCAGAATGGGTATCCCCATGACAGCCAAAAACATTTTCCCTTCCAATATTCAAGGATTACCTACATGGTTTGAGGTGCGTGTAAGTGAAAAAGGTTACTTGGGCCGTCGCGAAGGGGTTGATTTGATGGTCTGTGTCAATCCTCAAAGTATGAAACAAGACATCGCCAGCGTCAAATCAGGAGGATATTTTGTGTATGATAATACCAAAAATCTACATAAAGAATTTCTTCGCGAAGACATCAATTACATCGGCGTACCGATGATTGGGATTTGTATGCGCCTTTTTCAAGACCCACGCCAGCGGCAGTTGTTCAAAAATATGATTTATGTCGGGGCTTTAGCCGCATTGTTGGATATTGAATTGGAGGTTGTTAAGGGAATTATTGCTGATGAGTTTGCCAAAAAACCAAAACTCATCGAACCCAACGTGCAAGCGATGATGGAAGGCGTGAAATATATCCAAGAAAATTATGATGCACCCCTTGGGGTACGTGTCGAACGTCGCGATTTGGTAGGCGATAGCATCGTCATTGACGGCAATACAGCCTGTGGCTTAGGGGCTGTGTATGCCGGTGCTACGGTAGCAGGCTGGTATCCTATCACTCCCTCGACCTCGTTGGTAGAGGCATTTGCCAAATACGCCAACAAACTACGCACTGACCCTCAAACAGGTTTGAAAAAAGTAGCGATTGTGCAAGCAGAAGATGAATTGGCAGCTTTGGGAATGGTGCTGGGCGCAAGTTGGAATGGAGCAAGGGCTTTTACGGCGACGAGCGGCCCCGGATTGTCTTTGATGAACGAATTTTTGGGATTGGCCTATTTTGCCGAAATCCCTGCCGTACTCGTGGACGTGCAGCGTGGTGGTCCTTCTACGGGTATGCCTACCCGTACCCAGCAATCTGATATTCTACTGGCCGCCTACGCTTCTCATGGCGATACCAAACACGTACTGCTATTTCCGAGCAATCCCAAAGAATGTTTCGACTTTATGGCTGATGCCTTCGATTTGGCCGAACGCCTCCAAACACCCATTATATTGATGACCGATTTGGACTTAGGTATGAACGACCACCTTTGCCCACCGCTCCAATGGGACGATACCCGCCGCTACGACCGTGGTAAAGTTTATACTGCCGATGATTTAGAAAATTTAGAAAAAATGGGTAAAAAATTTGGTCGTTATCTCGACGTGGACGGCGACGGTATCCCGTATCGTACTATTCCGGCTACTCACCCCACCAAAGGCTCGTTCTTTACCCGTGGTACATCTCACGACGAATACGCCCGCTACACCGAAGACGGGGTAAAAAATGCAGAAGTCCTCGACCGCCTGACGCACAAATGGAATACCGCCAAAGAAATCGTACCTCGCCCGGAATTTTATCAGACAGAAAACCAAAGTAGTATAGGGGTAGTTTTCTTTGGCACAACTACATACTCGGCTATCGAAGCCCTCGATTTGCTGCGTCAAGAAGAGGGCGTTGTGTTAGACGCGATGCGCGCTACGGCATTCCCGTTTCATCGTTCGGTAGAGGAGTTTATAGAATCTCATGAGCAAGTATTTGTGATTGAGCAAAATCGCGATGCACAGTTTCGTACTTTGCTCATCAATGAGTTGGAAATAAACCCCAAAAAACTTGTCAAAATCCTCAACTACGACGGTATGCCTATCACTGCCGATGCTATACGCAGGCAGATAGTCAAGGAGTTGGAAGTAGTGTAATCAATAGAAATCGTTCTTTGTCAATCTTCAAAAACCTCATGCAGTACTAACTCCAAGGCTGGTATAATAGGGGTAGTCAGAGTATCATCGTCGGTGTAAGGGCGAGAGCCAATGTACTGGCCTTGCTCGTTGAGTGTGTAAACAATGACTGTTTTCTCGGTAGGATGCACCAGCCAGTATTCTCTTACGCCCGATTCCTCATAAACAGCAAATTTGTCTTTCATCTCTTTTTTGGAGTTGCCGGGTGAAAGAATCTCGATAATAAGATCAGGTGCACCGTCGCAGCCTTGTTCGTCGAGTTTTGAGGCATCACAGATAACACACAAATCCGGCTGCACGACTGTACGCTCGTTTTCGCCTTTTTTTTTGTTATTGCGGTCTAGACGCACATCAAACGGAGCCGCAAAAAGCTGGCAGCCATTATTAGGAAGGGCATTGTATAAACGCCCGGTTAGGCGCATACTGATTTTCTGATGTTTGACTGTTGGTGCAGGTGACATCCTGAAAATCTTACCTTTGATGAGCTCAACGTACTCATCAAAACGCCATGACATATAATCGGTATAGGTGTAGCTACCGTTGGGGTCGAGTTGATTGATATCGGTGATAACCATAGCAACCTTAGATTTTTTTCAAAGATAACATAAGAAAACAACACATCAAGAATGACTTACGTTCGTCCTTCCTTCCGCCACCCCGAATTGCCCAAAAACGCGCTCGGCTATGCTAAATCTGACTACGAAGGTGTGATTTCTACACTCTGTGCAGGTTGTGGGCACGACTCTATCAGCGGTGCTATTGTGCAAGCCTGCTACGAACTCAACATCGAACCTCACCGTGTAGCCAAGCTATCGGGCATAGGCTGCTCCTCCAAAACACCCAACTATTTTCTCAACAACTCCCACGGATTCAACTCGGTACATGGGCGTATGCCTTCGGTAGCTACGGGAGCTAACATGGCCAACCGCGACTTGATTTATCTTGGCGTATCAGGCGATGGCGACACCGCCTCTATCGGTATGGGGCAGTTTGTACACGCTATTCGTCGAAATCTGAATATGCTCTACATCGTCATGAACAATGGCTGCTATGGCCTCACCAAAGGACAAGACTCTGCTACTGCTGACAAAGGATCGGTGAGTAAGGCACAGTCTGTCAATCCCTTTGAAGGGATAGATTTGGTGGGTATGGCATTGGAATTGGGAGCGAGTTTTGTAGCTCGTAGTTTTTCGGGCGATAAAACCCAACTCATACCACTCATCAAAGCAGGGCTTTCGCATCGAGGCTTCGCACTGATAGACGTGCTGTCGCCTTGTGTAACTTTCAACAATACTGATAAGTCCACCAAATCTTATGACTATGTGCGAGAGCATATCGAAGCACTGGCCGAGGTAGGCTATGTGCCAGAAAAAGAAGAGATTACGGTAGAGTATAGCCAAGGGCAGTCGCTTGATGTAGAACTTCACGATGGCTCGGTAGTTCATCTCCAGAAATTAGCCGACGGCTGGGACCCCCGCGACCGACAAGCCGCCATGCACCGCCTCCAACAAGCCAAAACCGAAGGTGAAATTTTGACAGGATTAATTTTTGTAGATCCTCAAAGTCAAGATTTACACGATATTATCAAAACAGATTTGCGTCCCCTCAATTCATTGACCGAAGAAGATTTGTGTCCGGGAAGTGCTGTCTTAGCGCAGTTGAATGAGGAGTTTAGGTAGCAGATTAGATTGTTTTTGAGTAATTTTGGCTCAAAGACTCCTAAACCTACGATGCAATGAACCTGACGATACGCGCACTTGTTGTTGCTTTCTTGCTGATTTCACCACTCTATGCTCAAAAAAAGAAAAGTAATTATCGAAAAAAGAAAGTAAATGCAGCCACCGCTTCATTGCCCATAGAAAGTATTTTCCCCCTCAAAATCTCTAAAAATGGCCGCTATTTGACCGATCGTCTGGGGCGGCCTTTTTTGTTGAATGCCGATGCGGGTTGGACGATTTTACACAAACTAAAAATCGAAGAGGCTCGTGCTTATCTATCGGCTCGCCATGCACAGCAATTCAATACTATTTTTGTACAATTGCTCCCTCCCGAACCAGACCAAACCAATGCCTACGGGGTGTTTCCTTTTGAAGTTAAAAATGACTTCTCTACCCCCAACGAACGATATTTTAAGTATGTAGAGGAAATCGTCAGAGAAGCGGCCAAACGTCAAATGCTCGTAGCATTGGTGCCTGCTTGGCTTGGTTGCTGTGGGACTAATTGGTTTGAGGTACAATTTCGCAATGGTCTTGAAAAATGCCGAAATTATGGCATTTTCTTAGGAAACCGCTTTGGTAAGTTTCCCAATATCGTGTGGATCATGGGTGGCGACCGCGACCCCCTACGCGAAGAAGCCGTACAGCGAGCTATGGCCGAAGGTATCAAGTCAGTCGCATCGCATCAACTGATGACTTTTCATGCAGCCAGTTCACATTCGAGTACTGATGTTTTCCCGAATGAATCTTGGCTCGACTTCAGTATGGTCTATAGTTATTTCAGAGGCAAACAAAACGTTTGGACTCCCAATATGCCCCAAGTGTATGAAGTAGCATTGGCTGAAAATGACAAAAACCCTCATAAAACTTTCATTTTAGGGGAATCACAATACGAAGACGAAGATGTAGGAAACGACCAAATGGTACGCCGGCAAGCCTATTGGACGCTATTGAGCGGAGGATCTGGACATTGTTACGGAAGTTCATTATGGGCTTTCAAATCCAACTGGCAGCAAGTGTTAGAATTGCCCGGGGCAAATCAAATTCGTTTATTCTTTAAAATCTTTAGTCATCTGCCTTGGTATTTGTTTCGACCTGATACCACCAGCGAATTACTTATAGAAGGTAGAGGTACTTTTGGTAGTGATGAGTATAGCACAGTGGCACTTTTGCCCAATCGTCGAATGGCCGCCATCTATTTGCCTACAAGCCGAACGGTAAAAGTAGATGTTGAAAAAATAAACGGAACCAATATTCGAGCCTTATGGATTAACCCTCGTACCAACAAACGCTGGATTGGAGGATACTTCAAACCCAAAGGTACACGCGAACTCACCCCCCCCATGCTCGACGGCGACTGGTTATTATTGCTTGGAAACGTGGGCCGCAAATGAAGTTTTGGAACGATTTTTGCTTAAATTTACAGCATAAAAGGCATAAATTTATTTTTCCCCCTCAATATGATGACTCGCCGTACTGGTTGGTGGTGGTTTGTATTTTTAGTGGTATGTACGAGCCAAGCCCAAGAAATTCAGTGGGCCAGTAAGTTAGTCGGGTTTTCTTCAGAATTTCGTAAAGAACAAGTAGGACAAGAATACCGCGCAGTACAAGTCTTGGGCTACCCCAATACCATTCCCCCCTTTGGCGAAAGTGCCTGCGCGTGGTCGCCTTACAATGCCGACTCCAATGTCGAAGAATGGATAAAAGTGGGTTTCGATACTCCACAAAAAGCACGCCAAATAGTAATAGTCGAAAATTTTAATCAAGGCTGCATTACGCAAGTTTATGCTTATGACCCTTCTGGAAAAGAGTTGATGATAACGGAAAATACTGCCCCCTTACTCAATCAAACCGGTAGAGTATTGGCCGTAGCAGTACCCGACAGCGATTTTGTGGTGAGTGCCGTCAAGGTAATACTCAACCCCGCCCGTGTCAAAGGTTACAATCAAATAGATGCTATCGGGCTAAATCCAACCAATAAACCTTTTGAACTCAAAATCAATGTCTATAAAGATGCACCCAAAGAAATTTTGAAAGAAAATATAGGCAAAGGGGTCAATACCAAAGCCCAAGAAGTAGCCCCTATCATCTCACCCGATGGCAAAGTGATTTATTTTACCAGAGGCAAATATGAGCAAAACATCGGCGGGCCTGACAATCAAGACGTATGGTTTGCCACACGTCAAGGCAACGAGTGGAGCGAAGCCCAAAATATAGGCGCACCCATCAACAATGCCGACAACAACGCCATCATCAGTATCTCGCCCGATGGCAAGACGCTTTACCTGATGAATGTCTATCGGCCCGATGGCACGATGACTTTCGGCCTTTCTAAAGCTACCCGTACCAAAAACGGCTGGACAACTCCCACCGAATGTAAGATTGAGGACATCTATAATCTCGACAAGAAAAACAATACGGAATTTGCTATATCGCCCAAAGGTAACGTACTCATCATGTCCGTCAAGCGTCAGGATACATACGGGGATAGAGATTTATATGTATCTTTTCTGAAAAGTGACGGTACTTGGACCAAGCCCCTCAATATGGGCATGACCCTCAACACTGCCGATGTAGAGAGTGCGCCCTTCATCGCTACTGACAACAAAACACTCTATTTTACCTCCTACGGTCATGCAGGCTATGGGGGAGGCGATATTTTTGTGGCACGCCGATTGGACGACACTTGGACCAAATGGACTCAACCCGAAAATCTCGGCCCTGCTATCAATACCCCACAATGGGACGGTTTTTTGAGTATTCCAGCTTCGGGCGACTATGCCTACGTAAGTTCGATGCAAAATTCGGTCGGAGGGGAGGATATTTTCCGTTTCAAAGTCTATCCAGCTATTCGTCCAGAGTCGGTGGCTATCATTTCGGGGACAGTACTCAATGCCGTGGACAAAAAGCCTGTAAAGGCCGAAATCGTAACGGATATGCTTAAAGACAGTACCAATACCAACTACTCCACCATCGAATACGACCCCGAAACAGGCGAATACAAACTCATCGTCCCTGTCAAAGAAAAATACCGATTGGCACCAGCCAAAGAAGGTTTTTTTGCTCCCTCCGAAGAAATAGATTTGAGTCGTGAAAAAAACTTCCGCGAAATCCGCCGAAACTTACAACTTATTCCGATAGTGCCGGGGGCTAAGATAACTCTTAGTAACGTGATGTTTGAGCAAAGCAAATTTGAAATCGTGCCAAGTTCATACAACGAATTGAATAAAATCGTCAAAATGATGCAGCAATACCCCCAAATGGAAGTTTTGCTCGAAGGGCACACCGACAATCAAGGAGAAATTCAACTCAACATCAAACTTTCAGAAGATCGTGTGAATGAAGTGAAAAAATATCTTGTCGAGAAAGGGGTCGCAGAAGCACGCATTCAGACCAAAGCATGGGGACCTACCAAACCCATAGCCAGCAACGAACTCGAAGAAACACGCCGCCGAAATCGCCGCGTAGAGTTTACGATTCTGAAAATGTGACTTCTTGCTGCCGCCAGTCCCAAACTACCACATTCCACAAATCTGTATGATCTCTGTACTGATGTATCGCCCTGAATCCCACTCGTTCATGGGCGCGCATAGAGCGAGTATTGCGCACGGCTACTTCCGTAACACACAGCTCAAACATATCGGCAAACTGCCGACGGTGCGCCCCGTAAAGTGCATCAAAAAGTCCTTTCCCACGTTGTGATGGGGCAATACAGATTTGTCCCATCACATAGTATTGATATTGGTACAAAGGCGTATCTTGCCACATCAACCTATCTAATAACTCAAACATGGGTCGTAATTCAGGTACTAATTCGGCCAATGAGCGTGGCATGGCAAGGGCATAGCCTACTACCGTTTCATTTTCTTTGGCGATGATTTGGGGTAAGGTATCGGTCATTTGACGGAGAGCCTCAAAGGTATGTTCTACCGTCGTAAACCCTTGGTCTGTTTGATATTCAGCAGAGGTATTTTTGTATAAATTTTGACGTTGTAAAGTCAGTATTTGATGTAAATCTTGGTCGGTGGTGGCAGTAGTGAGTTGTATCATAGATTAAAAATATGACAAGTATTCGCAGCGTCAATTATTTTGGAATAAATTGCCCTTCCAAAATACAATATAAATGATTTCTGAGGACTTTTGAAAAAACACTTTATGAAAAAATTGACGCTCCAAACCCTTATTGCGTTGTTGTTTGTTTCTTTTTGGCAGCCACTTCAAGCCCAATATCCCATTTTGCCAGAGCGAGAGCGATCTCGTGTAGTGGACGAAATCTTGGAAGACCGCTTCACCAACCTACTCCCCAAATTGATGAGGCGTGAGGGAATTGATATGTGGATTATCATTTCTCGTGAGTACAACGAAGACCCTGTGATGCGCACCATGCTCCCCAGTACATGGCTCTCCGCAAGGCGGCGTACTATCATGGTATTTTATGATGCAGGTGGCGACAAGCCCCTCGAGAAACTGGCCATTGCCCGCTATGATGTAGGCAACCTCCTCAAAGGCGAATGGGACATCAACATTCAGCCAGACCAATGGAAGGCTTTGGTGAGCATCATCGAAGCACGTAATCCTAAAAAAATCGCCCTCAACTTCTCCAAAGACTACGGCCATGCCGACGGACTGACTTTTACGGAGCATAAAGAGTTCATGGCTGTACTACCCGAAAAACAAAAAGCAAAAATCATCTCCGCCGACCGTTTGGCTGTAGCATGGCTCGAAACGCGCAGCGAAAAGGAAGCTGCTCTTTACCCTTTGATTTGCCGTATTTCTCACGATATTATCCAAGAGGCTTTTTCCGAAAAAGTCATTCACCCGGGTATCACTACGACCGACGATGTGGTGTGGTGGCTACGGCAGCGTGTTACAGACTTGGGGCTGGAAACATGGTTTCACCCTACGGTTGATATTCAACGCTACGACCCCGAAAACTTCGATCATCTGCGCACCTTCTCCAAACGCCCCTCCAAGCAGGTTATCATGCCCGGCGATTTGCTACACGTGGACTTTGGTATTACGTACCTGCGCCTCAATACCGACCAGCAGCAGCACGCTTACGTACTGCGTCCGGGTGAAACCGATGTGCCAGAAGCACTCAAAAAAGCCTTTGCTCAAGGCAATCGCTTACAAGATATATTGACCGAAAAATTCAAAGAAGGTACGACCGGAAATGCAATGCTGTTGTCGTCGTTGGAACAAGCCAAAAAAGAGGGCATCTTGGGGAGTATTTACTCACACCCGATTGGTGTGCATGGCCACGCTGCCGGCCCTACGATTGGTATGTGGGATCAGCAACAGGGTGTCAAAGGCCCCGGCGATTATCCCCTTTTCCCTAACACGGCCTATTCTATTGAGTTGAATGTAGCGGTTGAGATTCCTGAATGGAAGAAAACCATTCGAATCATGCTCGAAGAAGATGGCTATTACAATGCTGAGGGTTTTCGGTATTTGGACGGTCGGCAGACGGAGATTTTTACAATACCACGTAAACAGGCTAATGTAAGGTGAGAATAGAACACAGATTAAAAAGATAAGACACGGATTAGTTGGTCTATCCGTATCCAATCCGTGTAACAATTCAATGAATCCTTCAGGACTAATGAGGTAAAAATAGAACACAGATTAAAAAGATAAGACACGGATAAGTTGGTCAATCCGTATCCAATCCGTGTAACAATTCAATAAATCCTTCAGGACTAGTGAGGTAAAAATAGAACACGGATTAAAAAGATAAGACACAGAGAGTAAGTATATCCGTGTCCAATCCGTTCAATCCGTGTTCAATATTAATTAATTGACTCCCAACGACTTCAAAACCTCTGTTACTTTGGCAGCCGCTTCTTTAAATTCGATAGCCGAGTAAACCTGTAAACCCGATTCGTTGATGATGCGTGCACCTTCTTGGGCATTGGTACCTTGCAAGCGCACGATGATTGGTACAGGGATATTGCCAATGGCTTTGTAGGCTTCTACTACCCCAGTGGCTACGCGGTCGCAGCGCACGATGCCCCCAAAGATGTTGATCAAAATCGCTTTTACGTTGGGGTCTTTCAAGATGATACGGAAGCCCGCCTCTACAGTTTTGGCATTGGCACCACCACCTACGTCCAAGAAGTTGGCAGGCTCACCACCCGATAGTTTGATGAGGTCCATCGTACCCATAGCGAGTCCTGCGCCATTGACCATACAGCCTACGTTGCCGTCGAGTTTGACATAGTTGAGGTTGTTTTCGCCGGCTTCTACTTCGAGTGGGTCTTCTTCGTTGGTGTCGCGCATATTGGCCAAGTCAGGGTGGCGGATAAGGGCATTATCGTCCAAATTGACTTTGGCATCTACGGCCATGATTTTGTCGTCCGAAGTCTTGAGTACGGGGTTGATTTCAAACATGGCCGCATCTGACTCCCAGTAAGCAGTGTAAAGAGCCGAAACAAATTTGACCATTTCTTTGAAGGCATTGCCCGTCAAACCGAAAGCAAAAGCTATTTTTCGGGCTTGGAAAGGTTGCAGCCCTACCCGAGGATCTACCCACTCTTTGATGATTTTTTCGGGGCTATGCTCGGCTACTTCTTCGATGTCCATACCTCCTTCGGTACTGGCCATGATGACAGGGCAGCCTTTGGCACGGTCGAGCAAGATAGACATATAGTATTCTTTGGGTTCGGAAGCACCGGGGTAATAGGCATCTTCGGCTAAGAAAATTTTATTGACGCGCTTGCCTTCAGGCCCCGTTTGATGCGTAACAAGCACATGACCGAGGAGGTTGGTGGCGATTTCGCGCACTTGGTCGGGAGATTTGGCTACTTGCACCCCACGCTGCTCACTCCCTACGATTTTGCCCTTGCCTCGGCCTCCGGCATGGATTTGTGATTTTACGACTACAAACTTTGAACCCGTACGTTCGGCTATGGAGCGATAGGCTTCTACGGCACGTTCAGGGGTATCTACGACGATGCCGTCCTGCACGCGAACGCCGTATTTTTTGAGAATTTCTTTGCCTTGATACTCGTGGATATTCATAAAATAAGTAAATAAAGGGGGTTGTTGAATGATATTTTGGAGGCCGAAAATTACGCAAAAGTTTTTAGAACATCGCTAAAAACTCCACTGCTCTCCTGCATTAAGGATATTTTCTTGGTGTGAAAAGTCAGGATTTGTGTAAATGGCAACTTTATTAAAGGTCTGAATTTGTGGAGGTTGTCCTGGACGATGCCGATGATAAGGCTGTGCGGCTTTGGTAGAATAATGGCATACATACGACTTACGTGTGCGCTCTGGGTTGGTGATGATTCCGCCTCCATGAGCTAAAGCTGCGTGCCAAATCAAGACATCGCCGCGTTTGATAAGAAGGGTTTCTTTAGGACACCCCAAAGCAGGACAAGTTTTGTCAAGGTATTCGGCAAATTCGATAGGAGTTCGTGTGGAGCGGTTATTGTACAACATTCCGTTGCCAAAGTTGAACTTAGGGATTTTATGTGAACCAACGTAGTAGTACAAAGGACCCGAATCGGCTTCAATATCCTCGAGAGGAATCCATGCAGCGGCCAAATGACTCGGGATTTTGGCCGTTACCCACGGGAAATCTTGGTGGGTAGGCTGTTGGCTCCCGTACATAAAGGTCAGGCTTTGCATCGCCATCAATTCCTGCTGAAAAATAGCATCTAAAAAGGTAACGATAGCAGGGTGAGTCATAAGTTTTTTGCCTGCCACTGAGAGATTGTGAAAATCATTGAGTTTAACGTATTTACCTTTCAAATCTTCTTTCGGAAAATCTTTGATAGGTCGTTCGCGGTTGGGGTCAAACTTTGGCAAGTCAATTCGTGCCCACATTTCATATTTTTGGGAATTTTTGATGAGTTCTTCTACATCGGCCCAAAACAAATCCAAAAGTTCGGTTTGGATAGATTGTTCTAAAATGACGTAGCCATTTTGTCTCCAAAATTGAAGTTTTTCGGCTAAGTGATAGGGTACTTTGAAAGGTGGATTGTATTTAGCTACAAAAGCCTCAATGTCGGCATT
>JBKBKL010000007.1:0-53752 GCA_046294665.1 Runella sp. | reverse complement strand
CGAACCACCCAGAGGCCCACCAAACTGGCCACGTCCTTTTTGGGTACTAAGGTTGATTTTGCTATCGAAAGTTACTTTGTCGCTGATTTTGTGGGTTACGCCGAGGCTGGTTGTACCACGCAAGAAATCAATATTGATGACATTGGCCGATTGCTGCAAATACCCTCCCGACCACACAAACTGGGTCTTATCATTACCACCACTGGCCGAAAGTTCGGCGTTGTTGATGATACCATTTCTGAAAGCCGCACGCTGCCAATCGTAAGTAGGCAAGGCCGCAATTTGCGACTCCGACAAATCGCCTGCCAACCGAACACCCGTCAGAGCTTGTGTGAGGGCTTGCTGGCGAGTAAAAGCAGGGTTGGAAACTACACCTTGATTGAAAAGGGCTTCAGTACGCATCTGAATCCACTGCTGAGTATTGAGTACGTTGAGGTATTGGACGGGTTCTACCAACCCTGTGAAGTAGTTGAGATCAAATTTGGTCTTGCCAGCTTTTCCTCTTTTGGTAGTTACGATGACTACCCCGTTGGCGGCTTGCGAACCATAAATAGAAGCCGCTGCTGCATCTTTCAGAATCTCAATAGACTCAATGTCGTTGGGATTTAAGAAGTTCAAAGGGTTTGAACTCGTGATTGTAGAGGTTCCACGGGCGTTGATTTGTACACCATCTACCACGTAAAGAGGATCATTACCACCCGAAATAGACCCTACCCCACGGATACGCACCTGTACAGCACCACCGGGTACACCATTGGCGGCTTGTACTTGTACCCCGGCAGCCCGTCCTTGCAATGCACGGTCAAAACTCTGGACAGGCATATTTTCGATGGTCTGACCTTTTACTTTCGAGATAGACCCCGTGATTTCTCGTTTGTTAAGCGCACCACCGTAGCCTGTTACGACTACTTCATTCAACTGATTGGCATCAGACACCATTTCGACATTGATAGTGCTGCGGTTGCCCACTGTTACCTCTTGTTTTTCAAAGCCTACATAGCTGAAAACAAGTTTAGCATTGGCATTGGGGACAGAAATCTGAAATTTTCCCCCGCCGTCGGTATTGACCCCACGGGTAGTCCCCTTGATGATGATACTTACACCCGGCAGTGGAGAATCGTCTTCACTGCTCTTCACAGTACCAGAAATGGTACGTTCCTGAGCCCACACAGAGCCAAACAAGCATAGCAACAAACCGAGGCTTGCCAGTAATTGTTTTCTCATAGATTTACGAGTTTGGTTTTTAGATTAGAAAATTGATTGAAATATTACTTATAAATAGGTACTGGAAACAGCCAAATTTAGAGAAAGAGTATTAAGATAAAATTAAAATTTGATTAGAAAGAATATTGTCAAAAATTATAAAAACCTAACAGTCAATTAGTTATTAAAAGTAAAAGGAAAATTAGCTTATTAACTTTTGTTTAAACAATAACATTTTTGTTCAAGAAATGTTCACTAATTTTTGACCTTTATTTCAATTCTACTCCAAATAAATCTTTGGACTTGAGCCATACCCACGTTACTATCACCATTGTCAGCCCTCCTCCAAAGAGTACAGAAGGAACCGTCCCCATCAGTTTAGCAGCTACTCCAGACTCAAATGCCCCGATTTCATTGGACGAGCTGACAAAGACGCTATTGACAGCGATAACTCTCCCACGAATATGGTCGGGGGGTACGATTTGCAGAATGGTTTGGCGTATGACTACGCTGATAGCATCGAAGGCCCCTGTCAGAAAAAGCATCGCTACCGACAACCAAAAGTTGGTAGAAAGTGCAAAGACTATCGTGGCTAATCCAAAACCTGCCACCGCCACAAGCATATTGCGCCAAGCGTGGCGTGTAGGAGGAAAATAGGCTGTCATAAAAATCGTCAATACGGCTCCTACCGATGGGGCGGCGCGCATGATACCCAGCCCTTCGGCACCTACTTTCAGAATATCTTCCGCAAAAACAGGCAAAATCGCAATGACCCCGCCAAAAAGCACAGCGGCCAAATCGAGCGAAATCGAATAAAAAAGAATTTTTTTCTCCCTCACAAATTGAATCCCCTCTTTGATACTTTGCCAAAGTTTGGTTGTTTCGATAGCTTCTGCCAAAATCACTTGTTTGGAAATCAACATCATCAACGCCAAACTGACCACAAATATCCCTACCACTACCCAAAGCGTGCCTACAAGACCTAAATACACGTAAAGAAATCCAGCAACACCAGGGCCGGCAATGGCTCCCACTTGCCAAAAAGTACTACTCCAAGTCGCAGCATTGGAATAGACCTCACGAGGCGTAAGAAACGCCTTGAGCGATGAGGTAGCGGGCGAATAAAATCCTTTGGCAAACCCCACTACTGCCAACAGCCCATAAACCAGCAACAGCAACGCTGACTGCGAAAACTGCCCACGTGTAGCGGGGTTCATCAGCCAAAGTAGTACCAGTGAGCTACCAATGACGACCAAAAGGCTACTTCGTATCAGGATTCTTTTGTCCATACGGTCGGCATAGTATCCTCCAAACAATGCCACCGATATATAAGGAATCGCTTCTGCCAATCCGATGAAACCCAGCGATAGTGGGTCGCGGGTCATTTTGTAAAGTTCATAGCCAATGACTACCTCCTGAATAAGCACAGCCACAGTCATTAGGCTATTGGCCGAGATGAGATAGACAAACTGCGGATACCGCAGTGCGGCATAGGGGTCTGAACTTCGTATTTTCAAATCTGGTATTTTTTGGTTAAAAATTACATCGTCTTACTGACGATTCCACCCTTACGGCTGTCCACTTCTACGGTGTATTTGTCGGCTTTGCCGCGCACTATCCAGCGTACTTTGATGGCAGGGTTTGACGCTCCTCCACCAAAAGGCCCTCCGCCGCCGCCTGATGTTACCGTTCCGGGAATATTCGGAACTTCAATCGTTTGAGGGTTGCGTTTTTGCTCTTTCGTAATGCCCAAGTCTTCGTTTTCGACTATCATACCAGCCAGTACTTGTGCGTTTTTGAGTGTAATGTAGTCGGGGCGTTCGATTTTGAATTTGAGGTCATGGGCAGAGTGGGTAGGGATAGCCCGACGATTGGTGATAGTAGCCGTAACCTCCGTCAAGCCGCCTGCCAAAGGTTTCGACTTGATGTCCACGATTTCGATTTTGGGCAAATGAAAAGCGTGCAGCATCGTAAAGGCCATGTTGCGGTGGCCTTCTTCTTCGAGCAAAAAGCCGGGGGTATTGCGAATATAGTTGCGTTTTGTACCACCGATTTCGATGTCGCCATATTGAGGGTGCTTGAAAGGTTTCCATTTGACGTAGCCATCGCCCAGCAGCAAGTATTTGTCAAACTCCTCAAACTCACTGTTTTGGTTGCGGTTTTCGGTCGAGGTTTTGTTGAACATTCGGTAGGAGGTATTGATTTCGTTGGAAAACATAAAAACACCACGTCCCAGCCCAATCCAGTCTATCTCGCCACCGTAAACGGTGTAGAGGTCTTTCCAAAGCACATAGTATTTGTAGCCGGGTATCATTTTTTCACCGATTTTGCCGATTACGTCATAGACCGCTATGTCTGACTGCGGTACGTATATGGCATCTTCTTCGGCACCTGGCGGGCGCAAAAACATGCCGCCAAAATTATGATAGCTCTGCGCCCCGGCGATATTGGGGTGTGAGTAAAAAAACTTCTTAACGTTTTGAGTTTCGGGCAGTGAGCCAGGATAATACAACGCTCCTCCTTGAATATAGTTAGGTTGCCAGTTCCAGCCCCAGTCGCGGTTGGGGTCATAAGATCCCGGCATATCTTCATTGACCAAGCCGTCGCCGTCGTTGTCTATGCCTTCAAATCCAAGCATTTCGTACTCGCCCTGCTCGTCGGGTTTGGCCAAAATCATACGATTCGGAAACTCCGGGTCTATCTTGTAGCGACCCGTAGGCGATTTGCGACGCATCATCACGATGTTGCCGTCGCCGTCGAGGTCGTCGTAGCCGTCTTCGTCCACCAGCCCGTCGCCGTCGTCGTCTAAGGGCATCATGCCCGACCGCGAGGAACTTGTGGTGTTGGATTTATAAATAAAATTCTCGTGGGCATCAGGATTGAGGGTAGGGGCTATATAAAAAGTCCGCTCTTTGAGCATATCGGTAATGAAGTCCATTTTGCCAAAACTCTCGGCCAAATACCACGCGGTGTACATGGCAAACTGTGTGCCTTGCAATTCGTTGGCGTGGATATTGCCGTCTATCCAAAAGGCAGGTTTATGTTCGGGTTTGCCCGTTTTGAAGTCTGTAACCGTAATGACATACATCTCACGCCCCTGATACGATTTGCCGATAGACTCATATTTGACCAAATCGGGATAGGCTTTGGCGAGTTCTTGCATGAGTTTGTTCATACCCGCGTAGTCCATGTAGTAGTTCCACGCCCATTTTACTTTGGGGTTGGCGGGTGAGCCGATAGCCCTCATGCCATTGAGGTCGGGGTCGTTGGCATTGGTTTGGGCAAAGAGGCTTCCGACAGATAGCGTAAAAATCGCGGCTACAAGTAGTAAGTTATATCTATTTTTCATTGGTTTGATGCTTGATAGGGAGTCGTTGGGTTTATTTTAAAGTAACTTCAAGACTGCTGTTGCCGGCTGTGGGGCAAGAGGCTTCTATGGTGAGTTTACCCGTACCGCTGATGAGCCAAGAATATTCTTCGGATTCATCAGCTCCCAATGTAGGGTGTAGGTTGAGGCGTTTGCCAGAAACTATTGCTTGACCATTTGCGAGCTTGAGTTCGGTTTTTACTTTTTGTACAAAGCGCACTTTGTCGCCTATTTCGGTATAGGTAGGTAGAAGCCCTTTATTGACGACCGTTACGCTAATGCGATTTAGACCAGCCCCCAAGTTTTCGGTTTTGAGTTTTACGAGCTGAATTTGAGGCATTTGTTGGCCAAGACCTTTTAAAAATGTCAAATGTTTATCGGCGATTGGCTCCAAATAAGACACTGGAGGATTGAGTTTGGCAAAGGGGGTGATACCGCCTACTTCCACTTTTTGGTCGGGGAAGTCGGGGTGCTTGATGGCGGTCCAAGCTACGAAAGCATTGGGGATTTTTTCTTTATCAGCCCATTTCAAGAAACGTATTTCTTCTTCACCGGGTTTGGGGGTTGCGTCTGCCCCTGCTGCTGCTCCCATACCTGCTGCTCGGCCTGTTTCTCCTTCAGCCTTGGGTACTTCGTCGGCTTTGGGACGTGTACTGTCTTTTTGAGTAGTATCTTTGGCAGGTGCGATTTTGGGAACCCACCAGCCTGGAGTAGTAAAGCTAAAACGCCCAGCATGGTAGTAAGCCGTCTGAGCAAAGTTGCCTCGTGTTTGGGGCATTTTGGGCGCATCTTTCAAGCCTGTGGCAGCATTGTATAGTTTGGATACCTGCTGCATGGCATTGATATCTTTTTGGAGAGGCCCGCTGATGATTTTTTTGCTCGCTTTCTCTTTTTCAAATTTGGGAGCTTCGCTTAAGTTGTTGTGAGGGCCAAAAGTCAGTACAGCGAAAATATTGGGAGATTTGTACAAAAAATCAAGCAACGCCCTTACTTCAACTGCTTCGGCAGCATATTCGCCACCGCCTGTCGTAAAAATCTGATAATCGAACGTGAAGTTTTTGTCAGGTATGATGCCTCCCACCCCGTCTTCGTTGTACTGACCATCTTGGTCGTTGTCGGAGCCTTCGGTCAGGAGCAGGTATTTGCCTGTTTCGCCTTTCGAGCCGTCGGCTTTCACCATCACTCTTGGATCTTCTTTGCTGGCTACGTAGCTGCCTGTGGGGTCTTCTACTCGAATGAGGGTAATGAGGCCGTCGCCGTTCAAATCTTCAAAGGGGTCTTCGTCTATGCGCCCGTCGCGGTCGTCGTCGGTTTTGGTATCGTTGCCACTACGTTCATATTTAAGTTTACTAAAAAACTGCTCTTGGGCATCGGGATTAACACTGGGCAAAAAGTAAAAGGTCTTGGTATCGAGGAGCTTGGCGATGGTGTCGTTGTTGGAGGCCAGCATTTTTTCGGCCATCTGCACCGCCAATTCTGTACCTGCCAAATGGCTTCCTTCGATACCTGCTACGATCAAAACCGCCGGCTTTTTGGAGGCATCACCCTTGGAGAGGGTGAGCAACCACAAATCACGTCCGCCTGAACTTTTGCCTACCGAGCGTACCGAAGCTGTGGCATTGTATTTGGTAGAAAGTGCTTTCAAACGCACCGAAAGTTGCGCATGGTTGTTGTAGCCGGTCTGTGCCCATAGCGGCAAAACCGCCAGCAAACAAAGCCCAAAATTTGTTTTTAGTAAACGATGAAGCATTTTTTTGATTGAAAAGAGATGAGTTAAGAATTGAGCGAATTTTTTGTGAAAATGATTCAAAAAATTGGGTAAGTACTTAATATTTAGAAACGGCAAGTTAATAGACGAAACTTTAATGAGCGTATATTGTTTAGCAAACAAGCGATGAAAGGCCAAATTTTTGAGCCATACCCTACAATTTATGACCTCATGTTTTTCTTTGAACTTCAGCATATTTCAAAAAAATTTCATCAAAATACGATTCTTCAAGACATCACTTTTGGGGTAAAAAGAGGGGAGATTTTTGGGCTTTTGGGAGAGAGTGGTTCGGGCAAAAGTACACTGCTCCGCATAGCTGCTCGCCTGCTCGATGCCGATAATGGCAATGTACTACTTGGGGGACAAGCCTTGCCCTCTGCCGGCGACCGACTCATACCCGGCCACCCCGACATCAAAATCGTACATCAAGACTATCAACTTTCGTTACCCCTTACCGTTCGAGAAAACATCGCCTACGCGCTACGTTTTTACGAAAAAAACTACCGCGACGAACGTACCGATGAACTTCTGGCTCTTTGCCAGCTTGAAAAAGTAGCCACCCAGCCAGCCAAATCACTATCGGGAGGTGAAAAACAGCGTACCGCCATCGCACGTGCATTGGCCGAGGAGGCACGTGTACTACTGCTCGATGAGCCTTTTGCGCATTTGGATTTGCCCAACCGCCACCGTTTGGCCGAAACTTTACGCGAACTCGTCGAGCAATTGGCCATAGCGTGCATTTTCGTAACCCACGATGCTACTGATGCTTTGAGGCTTTCGCATCGTGTTGGGGTAATGAAAGAAGGCCAACTAATTCAGATCGGTACACCCGAAGCACTTTATCGAACGCCTACCCAAATTTATACTGCCGAAATGACGGGGATATCCAACTGGATTGAGGTTGAAAGGTACAATGACTGTTTCGGTAAAATCCCAACTTCTGCTTGGATAATAGAACATCAAATATTGGTACGTCCTGAACAGTTTGTATGCAGTAGAAAAGCAAGTGCCAATTCCCTCGAAGTAAAAATCGTCAGGTGTGTTTTTGAAGGGAGCTATTATCATGTCCATTTCTCTTTGGGTGATACCACTTGGATAGCTTGTAGTCATGTAGCATTTGGTGTGGGTGAGAGAGCCTTCGTTCAAATACTTTTTCGCTAAATGGTAGGGTCTGTGTACCTTTGTAGGCTATTTAAAATCGAATCAATCAACATGACCAACTATTTGAACTCGCTCAACGAACCCCAAGCACAGGCCGTTACGCATGGTGAAGGGCCACTGATGATTATCGCAGGGGCGGGGTCTGGCAAGACGCGGGTTTTGACCTATCGAATCGCATATCTCATAGAAAATGGCGTTGATCCATTTCGGATTTTGGCCTTGACTTTTACCAATAAAGCCGCCGGCGAAATGCGCCAACGAATCGAAAAAGTAGTGGGCTATGAAGCGCGCAATATATGGATGGGGACTTTCCACGCGGTTTTTGCCAAAATACTACGCATCGAAGCCAAATCGCTGGGCTACACTTCCGATTTTTCGATTTATGATACCGACGACTCCAAGTCGCTCATCAAAAGTATCGTCAAAGAACTCAATCTTGATGACAAAGTATATAAGCCCAATGTGGTTTTCAATCGAATCTCCAACGCCAAAAACAACCTCATCTCTGCTGATGATTATCTCAACCATACCATTTTGATGGCCGACGATGCCGCTGCCAAAATGCCCGAAGTAGGCCGACTCTACAAAGCCTACTCGTTACGGTGTTTTCAGGCCAATGCCATGGATTTCGACGACTTGCTTTTCAATACCAACGTACTCTTTCGCGATTTTCCCGAAATCCTCCACAAATACCAACACAAGTTTCGCTATGTACTGGTAGATGAGTTTCAAGATACCAACTTGGCGCAGTACCTCATCACACGCAAACTGGCGGCAGTGCATCGAAACATCGCCGTCGTAGGCGACGATGCCCAGAGTATCTATGCTTTCCGTGGGGCCAATATCCAAAATATCCTCAATTTCGAAAAAGATTTTCCCGAAGTAAGGGTTGTAAAATTGGAACAAAACTATCGCTCAACGCAGACTATAGTCAGTGCCGCCAACTCTGTTATTGTACGCAACAAAGCACAGTTGAAAAAAAATGTATTCACTACCAACGAAAAAGGCCCACTTATAGAAGTAATCAAGGCCAGTTCGGACAATGAAGAAGGTCGGCTCATTGCTACCGCTATATTTGAAGAAAAAGCCAATCAAGGCTTACGCAATACCGACTTTGCGATACTCTACCGTACCAACGCCCAGTCACGGGCATTTGAGGAAGCCCTTCGGCGGCTCAATATCAAGTATCGTATTGTAGGTGGGCTGTCTTTTTATCAACGCCGCGAAATCAAAGACCTGCTGGCCTATTTGCGCTTTGTGGTCAATCAAAATGACGAAGAAGCCTTCAAACGCATCATCAATCTTCCTAAGCGAGGCATCGGCGACACTACCGTAGCCAAAATGGCCGTTACGGCCGCCGAAAACAAAGTGCCGATTTGGGAGGTCGTGTCCAATATCAACAAATATGTATCGGGGCGTGCTACTACGGCTATCGAGGGTTTTGCTACACTCATCAAAAGTTTTAAATTGTTGATAGAACAAGGTAAAAACGCTTACGATGTAGCCTCACACGTAGCCAAAACTTCAGGCATATTGAAAGAACTTTATGAAGACAAAACTGTAGAAGGACTTAGCCGCTACGAAAACGTGCAAGAACTCTTGAACGCCATCAAGGAATTTACCGACAATCCCGACAACGAAGACAAAAGCATCAGTTCGTTTCTACAAACGGTCAGCCTTTTGACCAACGCCGACGAAGCCGATGACGACGGCGATACCGACCGCGTAACGCTCATGACCATTCACGGAGCCAAGGGGCTGGAGTTCAAAAATGTATATGTAGTGGGGCTGGAAGAAGGGCTTTTCCCGAGTCAAATGATGCTCGAAAAACGTGAGGATTTGGAAGAAGAACGGCGACTTTTTTATGTGGCCATCACTCGTGCCGAAAAAAAACTAACTTTCTCCTATGCCGAAAGCCGCTACAACTGGGGCCGCCTCAATATGTGCGAACCCAGCCGGTTTTTGTTTGAGGTGGATCAACGGTTTTTGGCGATGGCCAAAGGCCTACGTTCGGGTGGTTTTGATGATAATCGTTCCAATACCCTGCCTTCGGCCATAAATTTTATAAGACGACCTACTGGCAGTAGTCAGCCATTGGGTAAAGGGCAGATACCCCAAACAAACAAACCCGCTACTCCAACAAAAGAAACACCAAAACCCTTTCCCAACAACAAACCAACCCCTGCTTACACGACACCCACCGATTTTGTTCCGTCTGATACCTCCTCACTGGCAGTAGGCATGCGCGTAGAGCACCCCAAGTTTGGACAAGGCAAAGTAACCAAAATGGACATCAACGGCACCGACCGCAAAGCCACGATACAGTTTGAGATAGCAGGCGAAAAAACACTGCTTTTGAGTTTTGCTAAGTTACGGATTTTGGAGTGAGTACTCTGCTAAAATCCCACCTCATCAATTTCGCCTTTCGCAATCATAACCAAAGAAAAATCTTGGGGAAATGCTACGTTGAATCAGTAAATAAGGTTGAGAAAAAAGAAGTAAGTCAGCAAACCCTACGAATTTGCTTCATCTTGACATAACTCCCCATACAAATCAAACTCCTCGGCATGGGTGATGCGGACATGGGCGAAGTCGCCGAGGCGCACATACTGGCTGGCAGGTAGAAGTACTTCGTTGTCCACTTCGGGGGAGTCAAATTCTGTACGACCGATGAAATAACCTCCTTCTTTGCGGTCAAAAAGCACCTTGAAGATTTTTCCGATTTTTTGCTGGTTCAATTCCCACGAAATATCTTGCTGTACGGCCATAAGGTCGTCGGCGCGTTGTTGTTTGATGTCGGCGGGTACATCATCTATATAGGTATGCGAATGGGTTTGCTCTTCGTGGGAGTACGTAAAAACGCCCAGCCTATCGAAGCGCGTTCGCTCTACAAAATCGAGGGTTTCTTCAAACATCTCGTCGGTTTCGCCCGGGTGGCCGGCAATGAGCGTGGTACGCAGGGCAATACCGGGTACTTTTTGGCGAATGGTGTCAATCAACTCCTCGGTTTTGGGGCGCGTGATGCCCCGCCGCATGAGCTTGAGCATTTCGGTACTACCGCTTTGGAGGGGCATATCGAGGTATTTGCAGATGTTGGGGCGTTGGCGCATGACTTCCAAAATCTCCAACGGAAATCCTGCGGGATAAGCATACTGGAGGCGAATCCATTCGATACCCTCTACATCGGCGAGGTTTTCGAGCAACTGCGCCAAATGACGCTTTTTGTAAAGGTCAAGCCCATAGTAAGTCAAATCTTGGGCTATGAGAATCAGCTCTTTAGTGCCACGCCTTGCTAAGGACTTGGCTTCCAAAACCAACTCTTCCACCGGCCTCGAAATATGCCCTCCGCGCATGAGTGGAATGGCACAAAAACTACAGGGGCGGTCGCAGCCTTCGGCGATTTTGAGATAAGCATAGTGTGCCGGAGTAGTCAGTAGCCGCTCGCCTACCAACTCATGCTTGTAATCTGCTTTGAGGGTTTTGAGAAGGCGGGGGAGTTCGTTGGTACCAAACCACGCATCTACGGTCGGGATTTCGAGGGCAAGGTCATCTTTGTAGCGGTGCGACAAGCAGCCTGTTACATATACTTTGTCCACCAGTCCGGCTTCTTTGGCATCGGCATAGCGCAATATCGTATCTATGGATTCTTGCTTGGCGTTGTCTATGAATCCACAAGTATTGACGATGACGATGTTGGCATCATCTTTTTTCGATTCGTGCGTTACGCGGTAGCCATTGCCTTTGAGTTGGGTGTAAATCTGCTCGCTGTCCACGAGGTTTTTGCTGCACCCCAAGGTTACGATATTGATTTTGTTTGTTTTGAGTCCTTTGGTTTTCATATTGTATGAAGGCAAAAATTGCCCAAAAAGTGCGTAAAGGTACGCAATAATTGGCGGTGTTGAGGTGTAAAGTCCTTTCCTTTAATACAAACAGCGATTCTGACTACGCCGGGAGAGTTTTTTTACTTTGGGTGGGGTGCGAGGTTGGTCTTTTGAAGCATTCCCAAAATTGAGATGCCAATGCAGACTGCCGCCTACAAGCAAACGAGCAGGCTTATTGAAAGGAGGATTTGCGTTTTCAAATCCGCGATAATGATTTCGTATAAGGGTCATCTGCAAAGACAAATGCTGCATCAACAAGTACCGTATCCCTGCTCCGTAAGCAAAAGCATTGGACTCGTTGTAGCTTTGATGAGAGAGCAATGTTCCGTTGGTACCGCCATAATTGGTTTCTACAAACCAGCTTGCTCTATCATGTTTTTTGCCCAGACGTAGCCCCAGCAAAACACTCGCATCAGTAGCCACACGACGATACTGGAGCAGTACCTCCAAAAAACTGCCATTGAGAGATTGTAGGTGGCCGCCTGCATGGAGCAAAAGAAGATTGGATGGAGTCCAGTTGATGGGGGTATTGACAAAACGTTTGAGTACCTGTTTTGGAGTACGATGAACTGGCATTGCTCCCCCTGCCTCCAAAAACAAATAATGCCCGTAGTTTGGCTGACTATGAGCAGTATTGCTTATGAAGCAAAATATCAATAAAGGGATTATTGGCTTCACCTTTAAGGCTGTTTTTTTTCTTTCAAAACGCCCGAAGTTTCGACTTTATTTTGAGAGGCGAAGATTGATGAGATAGGCAGCCATGATGTTGTTGCGGGCCCAGCTACCTCTCATTCTACCGGCGGTGAGGCCGAGCGGGTGGCTTCCGAGCGCAAAGTCTATGTCGCCATCGCCGTCTATGTCGCCGGTATCGAGGGTGAGCCAGCGTCCCATTTTGCCGATCGGAATTGAGTAAGGTCGAAAATGCCCCTGATGATTTTCAAAGTAAAGGACGTTGGTTTGAGGGTTGCTGTCTATATCGTCATAGAAAGCAATACTCATCAAGTCCAAGTCGCCGTCGGCATCTACATCGGCAGCGGCTACTTTGTAAGCTCCGTCTATGGGGTAGAAGAACTTTTGGGATAACTTGTTATTACCTTGATTTTCAAATAAATATAGACCATGATAAGGTTTGAAGATGACGGAATAGTCGGCATTGTCGCCACAAGTATAGAGAATATCAAGCTGGCCGTCTTTGTTGAGATCTATCAAATCGAAATAGCTTGAGCCATAAACGGGTGGAAAGCGAAGCAATGTTTTTTCTTCAAACTGGAGATTGCCTTTATTGAGAAACACCACAATACGCTCATCACCCTGTGCAAAAAGCGTAACCAAATCGGGGAGGCCGTCGGTGTTCCAGTCGGCTATGACAGTACGCAAAGCCCCCGGAGTGGTACTTAGCGTTTGGGAGGTGTATCGGCCTTCTTTATTTTTTTTCCAGACAGAAAACTTCCCTTCAATGACCCCAAACTCACAGGTGATGAGTTCGGGCGTGCGGTCGCCGTCTAAGTCGTGTTCTAAGGTTTGGGTAGGGCGGTAGAGTTGGGTAAGGAGTAAGTCAGCGTTTTGGCGTTTGGGGTCGGCTACGTTTACTTTTTGAGCGTAGCCGTTGGAATTGTAGGTTACTTTGACCGACTCACCGATGTAGGTTACGAGTAGTTGGCGGTGGGCATTGTCCAAAAACTGGAGGTCGCTCACGGCAGGCTGCTCGCCAAAACGCTTCACAGGCTGCGCTGCCGCGTCCATGAGCCAGACGGCCTTGTTTACCTCATCGGCCATATACACGGCTCTATTTTTGGGGTCTATACGAATACATGTAATATTGGCCAATTCTTGCTCAACAGGCGAAAAAACAGGGCGTATTTCAAACTGCTTGCCGATGATTTGGAGAGGCTCGAAGGGGGCGGGTGGGCTAAGTCTTTGAGGAGCAAGCCCAAGGTAATAGGCTTTGATTTTTTGCCAGTCCTGCTCCGAAACCAGTGGGGTAGAGGCTTTTACTTTTAGGTCGTTGGCATTGAGTGGGCGTATTTGACGCAGGTCGGAGTCGAGTCCCAGCCGCAAAGCCATGTAGGGTAATACTTCTTTTTCCCATATTTCCTTGGGGAGTAGGGCGGGGTCGGGAAAAAGATGACAACCTCCACAATGCTGCTGCGCTAAGGCTTCATGCTGGGTAGGGTCAGATTGGCAGCCAAAGGAGCCGAATACCAAGAGCCACAGCCACCAGCTAACGCTCCAAAAATAGTGCGTATGTGTTTGTTTTTTCACGCTTGTTCGGGTTCTAAAAATCCCATTTTGCCCGACTGATAGTCTTGAATCGTTTGCATGATTTCGGCTTGGGTATTCATCACAAAAGGCCCATAGCTGACGATTGGCTCATGAATAGGCTCTCCTCCAAAAATCAACACTCGCGCCCCCGATGATACTGCCGAAATCTCCACGCCTTCCCCATCATTTTTGAGGCGTGCTAAGTGTTGTGTTTTTATTTTTTGCGAGGTATTGAGTATCACTTCACCCTGTGCTACGTGCAGGGCGATATTGAAAGTGTCGGGTAGCGGGAGTATTGTGGGAGTGGTATCTGTCAAAATCAGGTCGGCCAGTAAGATGGGTGTTACGGTCGTAGCAGGGCCTTTCGTACCTCCCCATTCTCCAGCGATGAGCCGCAAGTGAGCCTTTGGGTTTATCTCAAGGGCGGGGATTTGTGCTGCCGTAATCTCCTGATAGCGAGGCGTGTCCATTTTGTGGGCGCGGGGCAGATTGACCCAAAGCTGTATAAAATCGAGCAGGCCGCCTTGTCGCGAAAAATTACGTTCGTGTTTTTCTTCATGTACCAGCCCCGAAGCGGCGGTCATCCATTGCACATCGCCCGGATAAATCGTACCCTTGTTGCCGGCAGAGTCGCGGTGCTGCAAGGCTCCCTCAAAAACCACCGTAACCGTCTCGATGCCCCGATGCGGGTGTTCATCTACGCCTTTGGGTACAGGTGAGGGCTTGACCTGCATAGGGCCGTGGTGGTCGAGCAGCAAAAAGGGGCTAAAATCTTGGAATCGCTGCGAGGGGATCATGCTCCTGCCCACAAAGCCATCTCCTACTTGCTGTGGGCGGCCTTCCCAAACATAGTCTATGGAGCGTAGTTTATTCATGACTTTTGTGAATGTTGGGGGCTATACATCTTCCGAATCATAGATGACGACCTTCTCCCAAAGATGAGCGCAATCGGCTACAAACTGTTTGTGAATAGGGTGTTCTTGGTAAATGTCGTGTGCTTCTTTGCTATCGAAGACATTGAGCCACGAAATCGAATAAGAACGGTCTATCACCTCGCGGTGGGTGTCGGCTACTTTGCCGATGTGTGCCATTTTGATTTCTTCGATAGTAGTCAAAGTTTGAAGTCCCTCGATAAGGGCTTGGCGGTCTTGGACACTGTCGGGCTGGCGAAGGTAGAAAAATACGTGATGAATGAACATGGTCTTGAGTTTTGAGTTATTATTTCAATCATTCTAAGAAACGGGCGCGCCAGGCCATACTTCTTTGTGAGGCTGGAGGAGCGAAAGGCTACCGTCGCGATCTTCGGCCATGAGTATCATACCGTTGGACTCTTGCCCCATCATTTTGCGTGGGGCTAAGTTGGCTATGAACGTTACTTGTCGGCCTATCATTTCTTCGGGGCTAAAGTGCTTGGCGATACCACTTAGTATGGTTCGTTTTTCGAGGCCGTCTTCTACCAAAAATTTGAGCAATTTATCACTTTTGGGTACGCGCTCGGCTTCGAGGATAGTGCCTACGCGAATGTCTAATTTGGCAAAATCATCGTACTGAATGGTTGGCTTCAATTCGGGAACGACTTTGGTGGCGAGTTCGTTCATTTTTTTGGTGTCAAGGAGTTTTTGAATTTGTTTTTCTACTACGCTGTCTTCTATTTTTTCAAACAACAAAAACGCCTCACCAATCGCTTGCCCTGCTGGGATTTCGGCTTTGCCCCAGTCTTGTTGAGTAAGGCCGAGTTGTTGTTTGAGTTTTTGAGCCGTAAAAGGCAAGAATGGCTCACTCACTACCGAGAGCGTGGCGGCTATGTGCAGGGCTATGTGCATGATGGTATTGACACGTGCAGCATCGGTTTTGATGACTTGCCACGGCTGCGTATCGGCCAAGTATTTGTTGCCTAATCGCGCCAAATCCATCACCAGCGATAGTCCTTCACGGAAGCGATAAGCTTCGATAGCTTCGCCGATTTTGGCAGGAAATGCTGACATAGCAGCCAGTGTTTCGCGGTCAAAATCAGTCAATTCGCCAGCAGTAGGCACTTTACCTTCGCAGTATTTGTGGGTAAGCACTACGGCACGGTTTACGAAGTTGCCAAAGATAGCCACCAGTTCGCTGTTGTTGTGGGTTTGGAAGTCTTTCCACGTAAACTCGCTGTCTTTGGTTTCGGGGGCATTGGCCGTAAGCACATAGCGAAGGACATCTTGCTTACCCGGAAACTCTTCAAGGTATTCATGTAGCCACACGGCCCAGTTGCGTGAGGTCGAGATTTTGTCGCCTTCGAGGTTCATAAACTCATTGGCGGGTACATTGTCGGGCAAAATGTAGCTACCTTCGGCCATGAGCGTAGCCGGAAAGATGATACAGTGGAAAACGATGTTGTCTTTGCCGATAAAATGGACAAGTTTAGTATCGTCTGCTTTCCACCATTTTTGCCAGCCCTCATCGCTACCGTTTTGCTGAATCAACCAATCTTTGGTAGCCGAGATGTAGCCTATCGGTGCTTCGAACCATACATACAGCACTTTGCCGTCGGTATCGGGCAAAGGTACACTGATGCCCCAGTCCAAGTCGCGGGTCATGGCGCGGGGTCGGAGGCCTTCTTTAAGCCATGACTGACACTGACCCGCTACGTTGGTTTTCCATTCGGGGTGGCTCTGTATGTACTTTTCGATGTCGGGCTGCATACGATCGAGGGGCAAATACCAGTTTTTGGTAGCACGCAGCACTGGCTTGGCTCCCGAAAGTGTAGAGCGGGGGTCTTTGAGTTCGAGCGGACTGAGGGCGGTGCCGCAGCGTTCGCATTGGTCGCCGTAGGCATTGGGATTGCTACACACGGGGCAAGTACCCACGATGTAGCGATCGGCCAAAAACTGCTGGGCGGTTTCGTCATAATACTGCTCGCTGACTTCTTCGATGAAGCAGTTTTTGTCGTACAGCGTTTTGAAAATCTCTTGTGAAGTTTGGTGATGAACGGGCAAACTGGTACGAGAATAAACATCGAACGAAATGCCAAAATCTTCAAAAGATTGCTTGATTTGGGCGTAGTATTTGTCCACCACTTGCTGGGGCGTGAGGCCTTCTTTTTTGGCACGGATAGTGATAGGAACGCCATGCTCGTCAGTGCCGCTGATGAAGGCCACTTCTGCACCTTTGGCCCGCAGGTAGCGTACAAAAATATCGGCAGGCACATAGCACCCTGCCAAATGCCCAATATGAATAGGGCCGTTGGCATAAATCAAAGCGGCTGTTATGGTGTATCTCATGTTGAAAGTCTATCTATATGTTTTTAGTGGGGAAAGATTCTCTTACAAATTTTCTATTTCAGCGTAGTTAAACTCTACTTTACTCTGAAGAATAATTTCTTGGAGGATTTTGTTTAGGTATTGTTGCTTTACAGCACTTTTAAATCTCTCCATTAGCGTTGGGATATTGATTACTTCTTCAATACACTCCATGTATCTATCAACGATTGCCTTGATTGAATAAGTTCGGTTTGCATTATCACGTATTTTTTCCAAAAGGACGTGGGTAGGTTCAACAGATTTGATAACAAATGTGATGGGGTATCTTTGAATTTTGTCAATGTCCAGAAAGAATTTTTTGAAATCAAGTGTTTCCGTTACTTGGAAAAAACGACCAAGAGGTTTCATCACAAAATCAATTCCGCCATCATTGGCATTGGTTCTTCCTGTTTTATAAAGTTTTAAATTTTCTACATTCAATTTGTCCTTATCGAAGCCCCAAATCATTTGCTGATCATGATAGAAGTGTTTAAGAATAGAATAACTTACGATTTCAAAAAGCCTTGCATCAACGTTAGGAGCCAGTAAGTCAATGATAAACTCTTCCACCTTTGCTGGCGACGTATTCTGTATTTTTTGTAGTTCTTCGCAAGATTTTATAAATCTTTCAAAAGCATCTTGTTTGGTTTTGATATATTCTTCAATTATCTCAAGGATAGCTTTTGAGATATTGCAGGTTGTACTGTTTATTGTTATTTTGAGTAGATTTTCGTTGATCCAGTACCTATTGGTTTCAAGATTGCGAAGTATCGGAATGTATTCTGTACGTGGGAAATACTTTTGAAATTCAGTATTCAGCCGATTATTGAGCGCATGGTTTTGAAGTTTATTACCAAAAGGCAATGCTCTTTGTCTATTCAAAAGTTTGATATATGCTGCCCCTTCGTATTTTGAGTAGCCAGTATTGTTGTAGTATCCGTTGGCAATATAGTCTTCGATGAGAACATACAGCGCATATAAGTTGGCAAAACTTGAACGAGCCTTTGAGCCTTGATGGGCTGATTGCGTTTTTTGATTGATGTATTGGATAAGTTGGCTTTTTTCAAAAACCTCTTGGCTCATTTCTCCCAAGTGTTTTTCTAATATCGCTTTGATGTTTATTGTGAATATATGCTCCATACTTTCAATCGAATAATTTTAGCATCTGGACTGCTGTCATTTTTTCTGTTTCAAAAGTTCGTATTTCTTTCAGCAGTTTTTGCCCTTTAAACTCTGCCGCTAAAGCTAACCTTCTCAGTCCAATTTTTACATATTCCTCCTGTAATTCTATCCCTATGGAGTGTCGCCCTAATTCTTTGGCAACAAAACAAGTGGTAAATGTGCCTGAAAATGGATCCATTATCAAATCCCCTTCATTTGAACTTGCTTTGATAATTCTTTCTAGCAGAGCGATAGGTTTTTGGGTGGGGTGATTTTCGTATTCTTCCATACGATACCGAACTCGGGGAAATTCCCAGACATTGCCAGGTACTTTTTCGGAACTGTACAGCATTGGAGGTGATTTTCTGTAATCAACCAATTTTCTCTTAGCTCCTGTTTTGGCCTCTACCAATATGTCATCGGCATTGAATGTGTAATTATTTTTATCTTTTACACAGTACAAAATCGGTTCGTACATTGATCCAAAGTATTTTTTTGCTTGAACTCCCGAACTATCGTAAAACCAAATAATGCGGGAAAGAATATGAAGTTTTTTGCGGAGATAAACATCAAAAAATGGCATAAACTGGGTAGCAGTCATCACATAAAAACTACCATTAGGTTTAAGTTTTTCAATACAAAGGTCAAGCCATTGGTAGCACCAATCCAAATATTCTTCTTCACTTTTCCACTTGTCTTTGTGCCCATTGAAATTTTTGCCGATGTTGTAGGGAGGGTCAGCAAAAATCAAGTCCACCGAGTTGTCGGTAATCTGACGTAAGGCCTGCAAAGCATCGCCATGAATGATTTTATGCTTAGGAGTACCATAAGTTTCCATAACCATAACTTCGTTAAGAATTTTTCTTCAAAAAATCTTGGTAAGCATGCTGGATACCTTGGTGGAGGCTGTAGCGATGCTTCCAGCCCAGCGCGTGCAGGCGCGATACGTCCATAAGTTTGCGCGGTGTGCCGTCGGGTTTGGAGGTGTTCCAGACGATTTCACCTTCGTAGCCTACGATACTTTTGACCAAGTTGGCCAAGTCTTTGATAGCTATATCCTCGCCTACCCCGATGTTGATAAACTGCTCCTCATCATAATTTTGCATCAAAAAAACACAAGCGTCGGCCAAGTCGTCGGCATGGAGAAATTCGCGTAGTGGTGCGCCAGTACCCCAAAGCTCGACCGAAGGCTGCTGGTTGATTTTGGCCTCATGAAACTTCCGAATCATGGCTGGCAGCACGTGTGAGTTTTGAAGGTCGTAGTTGTCGTTGGGGCCGTAGAGATTGGTCGGCATGACCGACACAAAACGGCAGCCATACTGCTTGCGGTAGTTTTCGCACATTTTGATACCGGCTATTTTGGCGATGGCGTAGGGTTCGTTGGTGTATTCGAGAGGGCCAGTGAGTAGGTAGTCTTCTTTGAGAGGCTGGGGGGCCATTTTGGGATAAATACAAGACGACCCCAAAAACATCAACTTTTGGACATTGTACAAATACGACTGATGAATGACGTTGTTTTGGATTTGGAGGTTGTCGTACAAAAACTCCGCTCGATAGAGATTATTGGCCATGATGCCGCCTACTTTGGCAGCGGCCAAAAAAACGTACTCAGGCTTTTCGGCTGCAAAAAAATCGGCGACGGCTTGCTGGTTTCGTAAATCAAGCTCCGATGAGGTACGAACTACGAGATGGGTATAGCCATTGGCTTCTAAGCAGCGATAAATAGCCGAACCTACCATACCTCGGTGGCCGGCGATGTAAATTTTGGCGTTTTTTTCCATGCCGCAAAGTTAGTTCAAAATCCCAACAACGCGGCAGGTTTTAGTCTTCAAACCAAACCCGAAATTGTGCTGCACGGTCTTTGCTGATAGACACTTCGTCTTTGGTAGGTACGGTGAGTTTAAGTTCGATACGCCCGGTGTGGTGGCTTCGGTAGCTTTCGATGGCAGCTCGGCGCACGATATACTGCCGATTGACCCTAAAAAAATCGGAAGGATTGAGCAGTTCTTCGAGGGCATCGAGTGAGTCAAAATCGGTGATGAGCCGCTGCTGGTCGGTACTGACGAGCCAGATGATTTCGTCGCGTACAAAATAGGCTACGCGCACGTCGGGTACGGCCACTACCGATCGTTGATAATGCGCCGTAAAACGTTGTTTGTATTTTTTGGCCGTACGGTTTTCCAAATCTTGGAGCAAGTGGCTGATTTGAGAGGTCAAGTCGGTGGGGTGAAGGAGGCTTTGCCAGCGGTCAAATTTTTCAAAAGCGCGTTGCAACTCTATTTTATCAATGGGTTTGAGCAGATAATCAATGCTGTTGAGTTTGAAAGCTCGAAGCGCGTACTCATCATAGGCAGTAGTAAAAATGATAGGACAACCCACCGAAATTTGTTTGAAAATATCAAAACTCACGCCATCGGCCAACTGAATATCGGCCAATATCAGCGAGGGCATGGGCTGTTCTTGAAACCACTGCAAGGCTTGTGCTACACTTTCTATGGGACCTATGAGCGTCGCCTTGGGGCGTAGGTCCTTTACCAATCGTTGTAGATTTTTGGCTACGAGAGGTTCGTCTTCGATGATGAGGATAGTCATAGGAGCGGGATTTTGACTATAAAATGGGTATCCGTTTTTTGAATAACTAATGAGCGTGGAGTCAAGAAACCATAAAGATTTTGTAAATTCTGAAGTCCCTGCTGGTGGGAATGAGCAACGAGTTTTTTGGGATAAAGGTCATTGACGACCCACAAGTAATCACCTCTTGATTCAATCGTCATTTTTAAAGGCTGCTGGGTACTGATGATATTGTGTTTGACGGCATTTTCGACCAAAATTTGAAGTGTAACGGGGGCAATCTGCCGCTCCAAGTCGGCTTCGTTGATGGAAAATTGAATCTTCAATGCTTCCCCAAAACGTGTCTGGAGTAAGAAAATATAGTTTTGGATAAAGTTCACTTCGGTTTGTAGCCTTACAAGACCTTTGTCTTTGTGCTGCAATACATATCGAAAAACTTTGGAGAGTTGTTGCAAAAAAGCCCGTGCCAAAGCAGGATTTTCTTCGATGAGGCTGTCCAACGACGTGAGGCTATTGAACAAAAAATGGGGATTGAGTTGGTTTTTGAGGTTGTCGAATTGTACTTGGGCTTTTTCTTTTTCGAGCAAAGCGGCACGGGTGGCGTTTTGTCGCCATTGTGTGAGCGAATATTCGGCAAAATAAATGACGTTGATCAAGGCTACCATCAGAAACTGCGCTGTGTAGCCTACCACTTTGGCCAAATCTGTGTATTGCTTTACCAACAAATCATATACTGGCAACACATGAACAAGGCTACTGAAAACGCTGAAAGACAACAAGTTGATGATGAGTCCTGTAACGACGATTTGCAAAAAAAGTCGTTTCCAGAGATGCCTTTCGTAAGGTAAAACTCGATTGAGATACTGATGCAGTACCCCAAAAAGTAGCCAGACAATCGTCAGTACTGCTGCCGAAATAAAAACAATGAGCAAGTTGATACGTAGTTCAATATTAAAAACGTAATGGCGAATGATGCCCCCCCCTACGGCGATACAACCAATCACGATGACGACTACGATATTTCGAGAAATAGAAAATCCTTTGTTTTGCATTTTCAAAAATACTATTCAAGTACTTGAGTATGACTCAATGATAGTATAAACCTCCACGAAAAGTTGATGAAAACGAAGAAAAACTACCTTTGTGTTCATTTGGCAGACTCCAAGCATCATGCCTCATCTTTATATTCATATCCCCTTTTGCCGAAAGGCTTGTCATTATTGCGATTTCCATTTTAGTACTTCGCTGACATCGAAGTCTGAAATGGTAAGGGCGATAGGCCGAGAAATCGAACTTCAAAAAGACTATTTACCCACTAAGCATCTCACGACCATTTATTTGGGAGGAGGTACGCCTTCGCTGCTTTCGGTTAGCGAATTGGGGCGGATTTTTGATGCTATCGGGCAGTACTTCAGTATTGACCCACAAGCCGAAATCACGCTCGAAGCCAACCCCGACGATTTGACACCAGCCAAACTGACTGATTTGAAGTCTTTCGTCAATCGCTTGAGCATCGGGATTCAGTCTTTTTATGAGCCTTATCTCCAATTTATGAACCGCACCCACAATGCTATGGAGGCTGAAACTTGTGTTAAGCAAGCGCAGGAAGTGGGTTTTGAAAACCTGACGATTGATTTGATGTACGGCATGAGTCCCTATTTTGTACAACAAAGCCCTGCTTCGACCAAAGACGGGCGGGTTATTTGGCAGGCCGATTTGGGAAAGGCCACGTCGCTGGGGGTATCGCATATTTCGTCGTACAATCTGACGATTGAGCCTCAAACGGCTTTGGGCAAATGGCTGAAAAAAGGAAGTATCACGCCCTTAGATGAGGAGCAGTCGGCGTTGCAGTTTGAGATGATGGTAGCGTATCTTATGGCCAATGGTTTTGAGCATTATGAAATTTCCAATTTTGCCAAAAAGGGTTTTTATGCCCGCCACAACACCAGCTATTGGCAGCGTGAGCCTTATTTGGGGGTAGGTCCCAGTGCCCATTCCTTCGACGGCACCTCGCGGCAGTACAACATCGCCAACAATGCCCATTACATAAAGTCCCTCAATAAAGGCCAACTCCCTGCCGAAAAAGAAACCCTGACCATCTACGACCAAGTGAACGACTATCTGCTCACCAGCCTTCGTACCGTATGGGGGTGCGATTTGGGGGTAGTCGCTCAAATTTGTGGATTTGATTTTTATGATGTACAAAAAACGACGATTGGGGCGTTTATTCGGCAAGATTGGCTGATGCTCGCTGACAATAAATTGTTACTTACTACCAAAGGGAAACTCTTTGCCGATCGCATCGCTGCCGATTTGTTTTTGGTCTGATGTACTTTGGCTGTTACTTTTGTATTATGAACTTTTCTTTTTCGATGGCTCTCAATCGTATTCGCACTGCACCAGCTCCCCCTACCGTTTCTGACCATTGGTCGGCCAAAGTCAAGCGTTTTATTTGGAAAGCTATTTTGTATTTTTTCGTGGGGTCGTTGGTGTGGGTAACGGTACTCAAATTTCTGCCAGTATGGTTTACACCTTATATGCTCAGTGAGAAAATTGATGCTATCAGCCAAGGCCGAGACAGCAAAATCCATGCCGACTGGACTGCGATCGAAAAGATGTCTATTGAGGCACCGCTTTCGGCGGTAGCTTCCGAAGATCAGCTTTTTCCGCAGCATTGGGGGTTTGATTTCAAGGCCATGAACAACGCCTTCAAGTATAACCTCAAAGGCAAAAAAATACGTGGTGCCAGTACGATTTCGCAGCAAGTGGCCAAAAACGTGTTTTTGTGGCAAGGTCGTAGCTACTTACGCAAAGCATTGGAGGCATATTTTACTTTTTTGATAGAACTTATCTGGGGCAAAAAACGCATCTTGGAAGTATATCTCAATGTAGCCGAAACCGGCCCGATGACCTTCGGCTATGAAGCCGCCGCCCAACGCTTCTATGGCAAATCATCTTCCAACCTCTCCCGCACTGAAGCGGCTCGTATTGCGGCCGTTTTGCCAAGTCCTAAAAGATTTTCGGTCAAAAATCCTTCGGGCTATGTGCAGCGTCGCACTTCACAAATAACACGCCAAATGCGTATGTTGGGCAAAGACTATGTTTCGCCTCGTTGAGTTTTGATTTATAAAACCTTCATTTACACGCTTTACCCCCTTCTTGTTTTTTCTTCATGCCAACAGTCATTCGATAAAAGACATACTTTGGCATAAAATTTGGTGTAAAGTTGATGCCTTATACCCTGTCTTATATTACTGTTCAATCCGATTGATTGATTTCGTTCGACAAGCTACCCTACTCGAAGTTCATAGTTTGTCTTGCAGTAATGTATGATATTGAAAATTTTACATTTTTGGAGGAAGGGATTCCTTTTGGTATTCTGTTTATTGTTTTGGCACAAGGCAATAGCACAGGTATTGCCTTGTGGCGTAGAGGGTGACTCGGCTTCGAGCATTGAGGCACGAGAAAGAAGAGTATTGGAATTGAAAAAACGTTTTGCAGAGCAGTTTCAAAACGCCAATATTTCTACCCAATACCTTCCTATCAAGGCACATATTTTACGTAAATCTGACGGAACAGGCGGCTTGACCGAACTCCAAGCCAATCAAGCCTTAGCCCAGCTCAACGCCTATTTTCTCAATGTAGGGAATGGGATACAATTTTATTTTTGTGGTGGCTTCAACTTTATCAACAACACAACTTTTTATGATTTTGACCATACCGAAGAAAATGCTTTGTGTGCTGCCAATGATGTAAACAACGCTATTAACGTCTATTTTCCGAATACCATTCTCTCCAACAATTTTACCGTGTCTGGCTATGCGTACTTCCCGAGTACGCTGGCACAAAGCAATCGGGTTTTTGTACAAGCCAGTACGGCTACTGACCTTCGTACTTTGGCTCACGAAATGGGTCATTATTTCAATCTACTCCATACTTTTGAAAACAGCACCAACGCTAATCTTTCGATGAGAGAGTTGGTAACACGCGATGTCAATCAAGGGGCCAACTGCTCTACAAGAGGAGATTTGCTTTGCGATACCCCCGCCGACCCTTTCGGGCGCGACTCGGTCAATCTGGTAGGCTGTAGTTATGTAGGCATGGCCCGCGACCCCCAAAACCAGCTTTATAGCCCCCAACTTTCCAACATCATGTCGTACTACCCGACTGTCTGTGGCAATATCTTTACGGCAGGGCAGTACAGTCGTATGAATGGGGGCGTATTACTCCGCTTAGATAATGCCAACCAATATACCCTCAACTGTGCGCCGTTGGTAACGGGCAGCAATGTCCCCAGCAATTTGACGGGGAGCATCGGGCCGAATGGACTTACGCTCACTTTCAATGACAATTCTTCCAACGAAACAGGCTTTCTGATCGAACGCTCCACCACTTCGGCTACGGAGGGTTTTTTACCTATCGGGGGGGTAGGTCCCAACGTTACGACTTTTCTCGATCAAAGCACAACGGCTTTCACTACCTACTACTACCGTGTCAAAGCCTCCAATTCTTCGACGGCATACAGTGCAGTATTTACGATTACTACTGCTCTCAATTATTGCGTACCTACTTATCAAAATTCATGTGCAGGCAACGTCGTCATTATAGATGATTTTGTACTGCAAGACAATTCCAATAATGCAACTATTTTTAGCAACTTAGACTCAAATTGTTCTCCCGGCAATTATGGCAACTTTACCTCTACGTCTCATAATGTAACTGCTGGACAAACATACAAATTCACGGCAAGGGCAGTAGCCAACGGCGGTCCGGGGAGCTTTTTCAATCAGGTCATTACGGTTTGGGTGGATTTCGACCAAGATGGTTTTTTTGAACTGCATGAGCGGGTATTTCGTAGCGATAGCCTCTCCATGCCCCGTATGACTCCTACGGCAGTTGGTCTTTTCACAATCCCCAACAATGTATCTGGGGTCATACGATTGAGGATTCGCTCGCGATTTGCTGATTTTGGGCCTGTGTTGAGTCCTTGCGCACAAGTGGACTTTGGAGAGGCCGAAGATTATGCTTTGAATGTAGTGGCGGCATCGCCACCTTCTATCACGACCACAGGGGTAACACCCACCACGGTATGTGCCGGACAAACCATCAGCGTAAGTTTTACCCAAGCCAATTTTATATCGAGTTCATATACTGTTCAGCTTTCAGATGCCAATGGCAACAACTTTAGCAATATCAGCACCACAGGAACAACTAGTCCTTTGACAGCTACTATACCTTCCAATACCCCTGCCGGTACGGGCTATCGTGTGAGGGTTGTTTCACTTTCACCAAGTGTAACAGGTTCTTCGAGTAGTACTTTTACTATTCATGCCATACCTTCTGCCCCAACAGCCACTTCGCCTGTCAATTACTGTCATAATCAAACGGCTACCCCTCTTACCGCTTCGGGGTCTAACTTGAAATGGTACACAGTAGCGACGGGGGGAACAGGCAACAACACTCCTCCCACACCCTCTACAACTACCGTCGGTACGACAAGTCATTGGGTATCGCAAACAGTAAACAACTGCGAGAGTGCCAGAACCAAAATTGATGTCGTCGTCCATGCCATACCTGCTGCCCCGACAGCCACTTCGCCTGTCAATTACACTCAGGGGGACGTGGCAACGCCCTTGACAGCTTCTGGTAGCAATTTACTTTGGTACACTACTCCTACCGGAGGTACAGGTAGCCCAACAGCACCCACTCCAAATACTTCAACAACAGGCACTTTTTTTCATTATGTGTCCCAAACAGTCAATAACTGTGAAAGTGCCAGAACAGCAATACAGGTCAATGTGAACTCCCCTACGACTGGCACAGTGTGTTTGAATGTGGCATTATTTTTGGAAGGAGTTTACAAAGCACCCAACACCATGACCACCTCCCTCAATAGCCTTGGCCTTTTGCCGGGACAAACCCCCACTGAAGCCTTGGCGATAGCCACTCCTGCCGGTCAGCCCTACAATACCCCTCCGTGGAATTATGCTGGTAGTGAGTCCGTTACAAGTTATTCTTCTGATGTAGTAGATTGGGTTCTGATTTCTCTACGAACTTCACCCAATAATCCAAGTAGCACAGTATATCGAACAGCAGCCTTATTAAATAAAAATGGCAGTGTTTCGTTGGTTGCTGCTTGTCCTGTGCTTCATCTTTCACAGTCTTATCATATTGTCGTAGAGCATCGAAATCATATAGGAGCCGTATCGGCGGTGGCAGTTCAGGTGTCCAACAATACTCTTAATTATTCCTTCATTTCTCAAGATTCTTTCATACCCACAGGGTCTCCCGGTGTGGGTCAAAAACAGCTTGAAACGGGGGTTTGGGGGCTATATGCTGCCGACGGAGAAAAAAATGCGTTTTCGCAGATTGATGCCAATGATGCCAGTCTGTGGCGGACAGACAACGGTAAACTTTGGCGATACATCAGAGCAGATTTTAACTTAGACGGTATCCCTGATGCCAAAGACAATAGTGTCTGGAGAAATAACAATGGGAGATTTTCTGGGGTAAGTTTTTAAAAATGGCACGCTAATTGCGAATGATTTTACGGGTAAAAGCCCTTTTACGGAAATGAAAAAGAAAATACAGCTTTATCAAACAATTTTTGTGGGTCTTTTGATAGGACTTTCAAGCCTAACCTTCGGCCAGACAACGGGTCGCTACAATCTAAGGCTTGTGCCTGACACCATAGATTGTGCCTCCAACAAAGTAGTAGCTTGTGTAGAAATCCAATCCACTTCGGCTGATAGTGCCTTTACGATGGGCAACGGCAACATTTGGATAGGACACCGACAAGGGCAACTAATCAATCCTATCATCAAATCTCGGCACAATTTCACCAATGGCGATTACAATAGTATCAGCTATGTTCCTTCAACGGGCGCAGATACCTCTATTTTATCGCTCAACATCACTTATCGTGGAGAATTTGGCGATGGCCAACAAGTCAATACAACTTGGAAGCGCATTGCTTGCCTTGAGTTTACGATACCTGCCGGCAATACCGCCAAAAGTTATGACTTGTTCATTTTCAAGAATCAACCCGAAACCGTCATTACGCGGGCGTTTGCAGCCCCTACCCAACAAGACCCTGGGCGTACACTCACGGCTACCGTTACGCAGGGTACTTTTACAAATATTGTCAATCAAAAACCTATTCTCCCTGCCGTAACCATTACAGGTACACAAACAATCAATGAGGGACAGTCAGCTACTTTGAATTTAGCTACTCAAACAGGCTCTTTACCAATCAACGTAACCTTGTCGAATGGACAAAACGTAACGCTTACCTCTATTCCAAGCAGTGGGCAAGTGAGTGTTTCGCCCAATCAAACCACAACCTATACCATTACGAATGTGAGCAATGCTTGCGGCACTGGCACAGGCAACGGTCAAGCAATCGTAACCGTACTTAAAAGTTCTAACGACGACTGCTCCAACACTCGCTGTATTCCGGTTCGTTTGGTAGTGATTAGGTAATCAATAATTTTTTGGTAATTCCAATAAAAACATGGCTGCCTTGATAGGTGGCCATTTTCCTTTCAAGACATTTTGCTCGGCAGACGACAGCGCATTTTTTACGAGTTCGTTTTCATAAAATCGAGCCTCCAATGACTGGCGAATGAGTGTGTGAAGCCAATCGAGGTTTTGTTTTTGGCGGTTTTGGTAGAAATAATGGGTTTGCTGGGTAAAGGCTACATATTCTTCGATTTCACGCCATATAACATTGATGCCTGTTTTTTTTAAAGCCGAACAAGTAAGTACAGGCACAGTACGACCACTTTCGGGTAGTGCAAAGAGATGTAGCGCGTTTTGGTATTCTACTACGGCACGCTCGGCGGCAGCTTTATTTTGGCCGTCGGCTTTGGTGATGACGAGCGCGTTGGCCATTTCCATTATACCTTTTTTGATACCTTGCAGTTCGTCGCCTGCCCCGGCCAGCATCAGGAGCAAAAAGAAGTCCACCATGTTTTTGACAGCAGTTTCAGACTGTCCTACACCCACCGTTTCGATTAAAATTACCTCAAATCCGGCAGCTTCACATAAAAGCATGGTTTCGCGGGTTTTGTTGGCCACGCCCCCCAATGAACCTCCCGAAGGCGACGGGCGAATATAGGCCAGCGGGTCGTGGGCGAGTTCTTCCATGCGGGTTTTGTCGCCCATGATACTGCCCTTAGTTACTTGGCTGGTTGGGTCAACAGCCAGTACGGCTACTTTTTTGCCTTGATTGGTCAATAATTTCCCAAAACTTTCGATAAAAGTACTTTTCCCAACACCCGGTACGCCTGTGATACCTATTCTTACAGAATGGCCGGTGTAAGGCAAGATTTTCTCTAAAACCTCTTGGGAAATGATTTTATCAGAAGCCAAATTGCTCTCGACAAGCGTAATAGCCCGACTAAGCACGAGGCGGTCGCCGCTTAGGACTCCTTGTACGTACTGCTCTATCGAAAGGCGGTTGCGCATGAGGTTGATTTTTGGCAATAAACTCAAAATCTGCATCAAAGATAGCTACTCTCTACGTATCACTCGTCGCTCCCAGTAGTGCCTCTGCCCAAATTAAATCTTCTGGAGTAGTGAGTTTGATGTTTTGGTAAGTCCCCTCAATGAGTGTGATAGGCCGTCCGGCAAAATCCAAGACGCTGGCACAGTCTGTAAAAAAAGGTTGTTCGTCGGCCTCAAAGGCAGCCCGCATCCAGTCGAGGCGAAAGGTCTGGGGAGTTTGTATCAGACAATAATTTTCTCTTGGTACGGCTTGATGGATACCCTCGGCTTCTATTTTTCTTATCGAATCTTTGAGGGGGACACTGGTTACGGCTGCTCCCGTTTGAGCAGCAACTTCAAAACTTTTGGCGATGATGTCGGTAGTTACAAAGGGCCGAACGCCGTCGTGTACAGCTACCAAACCATGCTTTGCCGAAATTCTCTTGAGGCCATTTTTTACCGACTGAAATCGAGTATTGCCCCCCGAAACAGTCAAAATAGCCGGATAAAAATGATGTCTGTCGCAAAGGGCATACCAAGTTTTCATTTGGTTGGCAGGTAATACCAGTATGATTTGTACAGACGGAAAGGTTAGAAATTTCTCGAGTGTGTGCATCAGGATGGGTTTTCCTCCTATTGGCATAAACTGTTTGGGGGTTTTGCTACCCATTCGACTGCCACTTCCTCCGGCTACGATGATGACAAACTTGGGGAGTTGTTCCATAATTTTTACTGAATGATTGGCAAAACAAAGGTCGCAAGCCGATTTGAATATTTCATACGACTTACGACCTTTTTAAAGTCCTCTTTTATTCTTTTTACAAAATCAGCATGGCATCTCCATAACTAAAGAACTTATATTTTTGGGCTATGGCTTCTTCATAAGCTTTCATGATAAGATCATATCCACCAAAGGCACAGGTCATCATCAGCAAGATAGATTCTGGCAAATGAAAACTGGTGAGTAAGGCGTTAGAAATCTTGAAATCATAAGGGGGGAAAATAAACTTATCTGTCCATCCTTCGTAAGGTTTGACACGGTTGTTGGCCGATACCGATGATTCTAAGGCTTTAAGGGAGGTGGTTCCTATGGCACAAACACGCTTCCCATTATCCAAAGCACGGTTTACAATCTCAGCCGTTGCTTCGGTGATGGCAAAGTTTTCGGAGTCGGTTTTATGCTTGGTCAAGTCTTCTACATCTACTTGTCTAAATGTGCCTACCCCTACATGCAGTGTAATAGGCGTAAAATTTACGCCTTTGATTTCCATACGCCTTTGTATGACTTTGGTGAAGTGCATTCCAGCAGTAGGAGCCGCTACTGCCCCTACGTGTTTGGCAAAAATAGTTTGGTAACGTTCGCGGTCAGCATCTTCTACTTTGCGTTTGATGTCGCGTGGGAGAGGGGTTTCCCCCAATTCGTCAATGGCCCGCATGAGGTCGTCATGATTACCGTCGTACAGAAACCGAATAGTTCGACCGCGAGAGGTCGTATTGTCTATGACTTCGGCTACCAAGTCGCTATCGCCAAAATAGAGTTTATTGCCTACTCGAATTTTGCGTGCTGGATCTACCAGTACGTCCCAAAGTCGCATTTCACGATTGAGTTCTCGGAGCAAAAATACCTCAATTTTGGCTCCTGTTTTTTCTTTTTGGCCGTACAACCTTGCCGGAAAAACTTTGGTATCATTGACGACCATTGTATCGCCTTCACCAAAATATTCAATAATGTCTGAAAATTTTCTATGCTCTATTTTTTTTGTTTGCCTATTGACTACCATCATTCGAGATTCGCCACGTTCGGCTGGATAAAGGGAGATGAGGCTTTGCGGAAGGTCAAATTTAAACTCTGATAGCTTCATAAGATATAATTTTGCTAAAATACAGCTCAAAAAAATAAGACCGCAAAAATAGTAATAAAGTAAGGATTTTTAGCTATTTCATGTTTATTTTTTATGATTTTACCTATTTACAAATAATACAGAGAGGGCTTGAGAAATCTGCTTCATTTCTCAAACCCTCTCTGAAATGTATTACATCAAAAGCTATCTATGGAATGACGTTCATTGGAAATATTACGTTTACGTCGTCGCTTCCGGGCATTGGTGTACCATTTTTGGTGGGTTTCCCATTGACTGGAGGCTGGTGCCTTAACTGCAAGCGGAGAGTTCCTACATTAGTAACACCCGTTGTTAGGTTTCCTATTAGTCCTAAAGGTAAATTTTTGCTGTCTTTGTCGGTAGCTGTGTACGTAAAAAGGCTCACTGGCGAGGCCGTAAAAACCACCAAATGTTCATCGGCTTCTTTTTTGATTTCTTGGGTAATATCTTCGGCGGGGGTTTTACTTTCGTCCAAAAAAGCTACTTCTACTTTGTAAGTTCGGCTCGATTTGAGTGTAATAGCTTGAATAGTAGGAGCCATGCCACCATCTCCATCTAAGTCTTTCCAAGTAAAAGTTTGGGCATTGGTGGTACCGTTTTCTGTGAAAGTCAGTTTGACGGTGGTTATCAACTCATTTTCGTCTTCGGGTTTGGGGCTTTCTTTTTTACAACTTCCCAACATCAGCCCACCTACAAGGGCGAGCAATAGCCATGATTTTTTGGTTTGTTTTGTCATTGTTTTTGGTTTGTGGTGAATAATTTATTTTGAATCTTGACATTTTAAGTTCTGAAAGCATTGCTGGTTTTGCATCATGCTGAAATGTTTTAAAAGCTCCATTTTGTTTTTATCGAAATATTTCGGCCTTGCTCAAGGGCGAAATATCGAAATCGGTTGAGGTAATCACGGTAGGCATTATCGAATAAATTTTGTACTCCAATGCTCCATTCCACATTTTTCTTTTCGGACAAGAGATATTTCCCTCCTACCGCCACCGACCATAGATGATAAGCTGGCGGAGGCGGCATAAAATCGCTATTGGGCGGCACTCTACGCTGCCTATCCACCCACAAATGGTTTATGCTAATGAAATTATCTTGAAATTTCGCCAATGGATTGAGCAAATATTTCAAGCCATTTTCGGTTCGATTGGCAGGTATCAGTACCAAGTAATCTTGCGCTTGCTGGTCGTAAGCCCATAAACAAGATAGTTTATGGGAATACTGAAGATGGGGGGTAAGATGATAAGTAGAAGTCAAATCAAAGCCTGTAAATGTAGCGCGAGTTTGGGTATATTTGAAATACGGGAAAGCCCCACGAATAGTCAGAATAGGCTGATTTTGTGGTTTTAGATAAATATAATTGTCTATTGTATTGTGAAATACCCCCAGCGAAGCTACCAAGCGTTTGCCCGAAAAATCAGCACTGGCTGTCAAGTTGTAAGCCGTTTCTGGAGCAAGTTGGTCGTTGCCTTCTTCAAAGGCGGCTGCGCCATGGTGTACGCCTCGGCTGTAGAGTTCATTGATATTGGGTGGCCTCCAAGCAGTACCAGCGTTTGCACGGAAAGTCCAACGTTCGTTGGGTGTATAAATAGCCCCCATCATGCCTGAGGCTTGGCCAAAAGTATGCTGGCGAGGCGATAGAGTACGCCCTATAAATCGAAATACCTCCACAAACCGCCAGTCATAGCGCGCGCCTACTTCCCAGCTCCATTTTTTATGATGTAATTTTTCGATGATAAAAACCCCCAAATTTGACTGCTCAAAATCAGGAATAAGTGGTCGTCCATCTGTAAAATTGTATTGGTATAAACCACTAACTCCCCACTGTCCGTTCAATTTTTTAGCAATAGGCTTATGTTCAAATATCAAATCGGAGGTCAGGGTAGTAAGCCTAAATAGCAGGGCGGCACGGGTATCGGCTTGTGGGCCGTGTAGGTCATATTCGGCACGTTGGTTGTATTGCCTCCCAAACGTCAGATTTAAGTGGTTGCCATTGAAGTTATAGAAGGCTTTGATTTTGAGTAAGTTGTGATTAATATCTTGCCGTGGGCGTTCGATATTACGATGAAAATCTACCTTGATCAACGGTTCGCCTTGCTGAATGACTTGCAGCAGGTCGGTAGTGCTACCTATGTGCGCTCCCGAAAAAATACCAAGATAGGTCTGAAAGTGACTGTAATATAACTCTATGCCTTTGCGAGTATCTTTATAGCCACCCGCTGCCGAAAAGTTCTGTTCTCGCAAGCCAGTATTTGCCAAAAAATAGTCTGGGGTACGAATATTCCCTCCATTTCGGACTGTGCCTTGTACACGCCACCCCCAGCCTTGGTAGCCTCTCACCCCCCCTTGCAACAAAGCCGATCCTACGGCCATGCGTCCGTTAGAAAAACCCAAAAGATTGACTTCGCCACTGATAGGCTGCTGCACCGGCAATGGCTCCGGTTCGATCAGTACAACGCCACCAATGGCATCAGATCCATAACGCACTCCTGCTACTCCTTTTACTACCATGACACGTTTAGCTACAAAAGGGTCTATTTCGGGGGCGTGTTCGCTACCCCATTGCTGACCTTCTTGGCGTATGCCATTGTTTAGGATTAAGACGCGGTTGCTGTGCAGGCCGTTGATGACCGGCTTGGCTATCGAATAACCCGTCTGGAGGGTCGTAACCCCCGCGATGTTTTTGAGTACATCACCCAAAGTCTGACCTTGAGACTGTGTCAGTGTCTGGCCATCTATCAATACTGATTTTTGCGAAAATGATGCCGGAAGCCTACGAGCTACGATGTCTATATCTTGAAGATGAATTTCTTCTTCGGAGAGATTAAGGTTTTCTTCGGCACTATGGTAAAGCGAAATCTGCGTTTGAACCGCTTTATAGCCTACGATTCGACACTCCAACGTATAAGTTCCTTCGCAGAGGTTTTCTATTTTGTAGTGTCCTTCTGCATCTGTAATCGCCACTTGCTGATACCCTTGAAGTTTCAAGATGGCACCAGCTATGGGCTTTTGGGTTTCGCGATCGGTAACAACCCCTTTGACAAAGCAGCGACAAGCCGTAGGTGATTGGGCAATACAGGTGGTTGTCCAGCAAAAAACAATAGCATACAAATACCTTTTAATACTCACTTCATTTGCTTTTGAAATGCAAAGGTATTATTAATGCAACTATGTTGCAAGTTTTTTTACTTTATACAGTAATAATGTTGCTTTGTCAAAAGCATAATCTAACAATGCTTGGAGATCAAGTACAATGTAATTTATACTTAAACAAAATTGGTTTGAGAAAACCCCTATCCCTAAATCCCTTTCCCCAAAGGAGAAAAGGACTTTTACTCGCCCAAATTTTCGAAATTCATTTTTTGTTGGGTATAAGTCGTAGTGTATAGATGAAACATAAAACGCTTCGGAGAAGCGTAACATCAGTTACTTTATTTTATGCTTACAGAAACCTCAGAATTTCACGGAATTTTTCTGTGTACATCTGTGAGTTTCGTGAGCGTAAAATGACTTTAATCTTATTGAAGATTTTTTCCGTTAATTTTCAGTATCAGAGGCAGAGGCTGCCTCTTTGGGACGCTCGTAGATAAGTTTCCCTTTGTCGTCCCATTCGCTTATCAGAATCCCCTCACTGCCTTCGTACCAGTAGCGTGGATAACGAATCACTTTTTTGCGTTGGCGTTTGAATTGATAGTACTCGTTCCAGGTACCGATGGGGGTATCGTTGTCGTATTGGCCTTTTACCATGAGTTGGCCACCATCGTAGTATTTGAGATAATCGCCTTTACGCTTGCCATACTGAATAGGCACGACTTCGCATATTTTGGTATGAGCAGAGTCATAATAAGTAATCAGGGACTCCGACGGCAACCCATGCCACCATTTAGTTTTGTCGAGCAAGTGGTAGTCGCCATCGTAGGTTTCCCAGCGTCCGTCTTTGGTACCTAAGTAGTAGTTTCCTTCTTCGACCAGATTGCCTGATACATATCTTTTGTAAGGGCCATGTAAAATCAGTGCAGCCTCTTTGTCTTTTATGACTGATTTGGTGATAACCCTGTTACGGGTATCGTACCAATATACATCTATGCCATCATACTGACGCGGAAACTGATTCTGCTTCAATACATGAAACTCGATTTGGGTAAGCCTATCGCCGCTGCCGGTAGTAGTTACTTGTTTTACGATAGACAAGCCTTCGTACTCGGTATGATAGCGTTTTTTCTGAAGGCGACGTGCTTTTTCTTGTTTTCGATATTCCTTAATTTTAAGCCCCAAATCGGGGAGGGTTTCGCTAAAAAGGGTATTGGCATCGGAGGCTTTGAGAGATTTACCTCCTATGCTTACTCCGGGCGAAATAGAAGGGGGACTCATTCCTGCCTGTTGGAGAAGACTATCAGCTTTGGCCTTTTGGACCTTCCATCGCTGAGATTTGGAAGGCTTTATATCTTGGGCTTGCAGCGTGGCCATTGCCCCTGATACGATGAGGCAAGTGATTTTAAAAATCCATTTTTTCATACTCAATCTTACACCAAAATTGTACCAAAATTTATAACGTGAAGGTGTAAAATTTATTACCAAAGTAATTGTGCGAGTTGAAATCAATATCGTACCAAACGAATGACTTTTTGTCCTGTTTCGGTATGCAATGCACATAGATAATAGCCCGGCACCAGCGAGTAGCCTTGTACTATTTCCATGTAATTGCCGGGTTGTTCTATTTTTTCTTTCAAAATAGCAACTTCCCGCCCTGTCATGTCATACAAAGCCAGTTTCATATACATCGTTTTGTTGAGCATATATCGAATACGTGTATCTTCTCCTATCGTGAACGGGTTGGGGAAGTTCTGTTCGAGCATAAAATCGGGATTTTCAGAAAGTAACGGACTGGCGGTAGTTTTGAAAATGGGGAGTGTTGTAAAATCTTTCCCTCCCATGATAGTACGTACCATAGAAGCATCTACCCCAAGGTGGTCTTGCAGCACACTGCTATAAACTTGTCGGAAATCGAACTGAAACTTGATGTCCCCGTTGTTGTCCAAATCGTTCAGATTGGGCGTTTTCCCTATCATTCCTCCACGTACTCCTTTACCGATTACAAAGAGTGGTGCGGCCGAGCCGTGGTCTGTACCCGTTGTACCGTTTTGGCTCACGCGCCGCCCAAATTCGGAGAAGGTCATGACCACTACTTTGTCGGCAATACCCCGTTTTTCTAAATCTCGCTGAAACGCCGCGACGGCATCTGATACCGTTTTGAGCAGATTGGCATGAGTACCTGTGTGGGTGGCATTGGCTACTACTTGATTGGCGTGAGTATCAAACCCCCCGATAGTAGTGAGATATACAGGGGTTTGAAGTCCACCTGCTATCAGTTCGCCTACAATCTTGAGTTGATTGCCCAACCCTGTGGTAGGATAGGGAGATACGTTTTTGGTAGCAGCGTCCCATTTTTTCTTGATGATGTCGGCGTATGCTACCGATTGGGTGGCGATTTGCCGCAAAAATCTTAGTTCTTCACCTGCCGGAGTGTTGGGTACTGGCTCTGTGTCTATGGTAGTCCCTCTGACGAGGTTGTTGAAGCTATCGGGCGTACTGAATACTACGCCAGTAGAACCCACATCTGTTTGAATCAACAGCGACTCCACCGAGCCAAGTTGTATAGCCATCGGCTGGTCAGGGATTTGCAAAGGAAAGCCGGGGTAAAGTTTGGTCAGATACCGCCCCGCCCAGCCTTCGTCCCAGACTTCGTTGGCATCGGAGGCTGTTAGCCAAATATCCGTAGAACGAAAATGTGAACGATTGGGACTTGGATAACCCACACTATGCAAAATCGTCAATCGTCCGCCATCGTAAAGGCCCTTGAGTGCCTCCATGCTGGGGTGAAGACCCAATTCTGTATTGAGTGGCAATACTTGCTCTTTTTTGATAGCGATATTGGCACGGCGGTTATAGTACACACTATTTTCATAAGGGACAATAGTATTCAGACCGTCATTACCACCTGCCAGTTGTACCAAGACCAAAATTTTGCCCTCAGTTGATTGCATACTGACGGCAAAGGGGTTGTGAGCGTAAGCCTTCACTGGAATACCTCCCATTCCGAAAGCCATTCCTCCCGACAAAAGGCTTAATTGTTGTAGAAACTCTTTACGATTCATCTTTTGTGCAAGGTTTTAGAAGAGTTAATTCAATTGGAATTCGGGTAAACGCATGATAGCTTTCAACAAGTTTCGGATTTGGCCTTCTGCCCCGGGGGTATTGGTGGACCAGTTAGCCAAAATAGTACTTCCCAGAAGCGTATTGAGCAAAGTGAGTTTTTTGGCCGACGACAATGGAAACTGTAAAAATAGATTTACCATCTCGTCCACAAGTTTTGTGGCATCTTCAGGTGTTTTGAAACTACGAGCATAATCCACCGGTTTGGGTATCATTTTGAAACGAGGCGCAGAGGCATTACCCATCATATTGACGATATTGTCAGAAGTGCTGCCGCGTGTTACGAAGGTGGTTGTGCTAATCCATTCGCGTTGGCCAGGCCAACCGTTTACATCGGGAGCATAGAAAAGTTGCTGTTGGAGTGCTTGTGTTTGACTAAAAATGTAAGGCCAATCAGCCGTGTTATTGACTTGGCTACTGGTCATATCGAAGGCTTTCAATATGCCAATCGTAACTTCCATCGGACTTTTGATTTTTACGCCTTTGTATTGAGTACTATAAAACTCATCGGAAGTCAGTAAGAATTTGAGAACGGGCCTTATCTCATAATTATTGGCTCTCATCACTTGAGCCATTTGCTTGACGAAAGTATCGTTAATCTTGGGACTGACAAATTCTCTGAACAATTTCCTACTTAAAAATTCAGCCACTTCTGGTTTTTCAAAAATCAAATCTATGACATCGTTGTATCGAAAATTGCCAGTTTTTCCAAAAATAGTTTTATTGACATTGGCAAAGCGATTCTGATTGAAAACAGCGTTAAGTCCTGTTACTTGCCAGCCCGTAAAAGCCAAAGCAGCTTGTTTGATGTCATTTTCGGTATAATTGCCAACTCCCAACGTAAACAACTCCATGACCTCGCGGGCATAGTTTTCGTTGGGACTGGTACCTGCACTCAACCGCCCATCAAGATAAATCAGCATCGCAGGGTCAATGGTTACGTCTTTGGTCAATTGTCGGAAATTACCCCATGCCGAACGTCTAAACAAATTGTTTTGAATGTACATGTGTTGGGGGAAGTTCACTTTATCGCGAGCAGACACGAAATGATTGTGCCAGAAAAGAGTCATTTTTTCACGCATATTCGTACCTTCGCTCAACATTCGGTCATACCACCAATAGGTAAGCTCTCGGTAGCGTTGAGAATCAACAGTGCCATTGTTGGCTATGGGGTTTTCGGCTACCCATTCGCCAGGAGGGGCTGGTAATGGTATGTTGGCTAAAAGTTCTTTTTCAACAAAAACCTCTACAGAAGAGTAAGAAAGCGCTTTATCCAAATCTTTGCGTGAGTAGCCAAACAAAGTGCGCGAAAGCAAGTGCTTGGCGTTCGACAAATCCCAAGCTGGCATAACAACGGTAGTATTTTTAGTAGATGATGATTTTGTCAATGACAAAATAGGGAAAAAAAGGTTTAATTTCCAAATAATCACATCGCCTGATTTTACGATAGATATTCTTTCCAAATCATTGATTTACAGTAAAATTATCCATTGACCTCACTTTATATACTCGTTCAAAATTGAAAAAACCTTATAGGTTTCTTATGACAATAAATGGGTTGCAAAGCTAATTTTTTGCAAACCTATGAGATTTAAGTACAAATCATCGAATGATGACTTATTGACGATGAAAATAGAAATCTGTAGTTTTTCGGTCGAATCTTGCCTCAATGCAGAGCGTGCCGGTGCTTCACGTATCGAACTCTGCGGGGGTTTGTACGAAGGAGGTACCACACCCAGCTACGGCCTCGTCTTACAGGCTCGCCAAAATGTACGTATTCCGATACACGTCATGATTCGACCCCGTGGAGGGGATTTTTGTTATAGTAAGTCCGAACTCGACGTAATGCGTCAAGATCTGCAAGCCCTCAAAAATACAGGAATAGAAGGTGTAGTATTTGGCTTTTTAAAATCCAACGGAGAAATAGACCTTGCTCTCACAGAGGAGTTTATCGCTATGGCTCGACCTTTCAAAGTTACTTTTCATCGTGCTTTTGACATCACACCTTCACCGTTGGAGGCTTTAGAAAAACTCATCGAATTGGGCGTAGATTGTGTATTGACATCGGGCCAACAACCCACCGCTGAAGAAGGCATCACACTCCTGACAGAATTGGTAAGTCATGCTCAAAACCGAATCGAAATCATGGCAGGAAGTGGTATCAATGCTACCAATGCTGCACTGATAGCTCAAACGGGCGTTCATGCTCTGCATCTTACCGCCAAAGCCACTCGTAAGAGTACAATGAAACTCTGCAATCCACCTCTCAAAATGGCCTCTGCATTGCCCCAAGAAGAAAATATCATCATTTTTAGCAATGAAGGTATCATAAAAGAAGTATGGAAGGCGGTAAATCAACAAAATATTAATTTTTAAATTTTTTTATTAATCATAACTTCAAAGCCTTTAACTTTGTCGTTCAATATTAAATCCTTTAGATGTCATGATTGTCGAACCATTAATGATTCAAGCCCAAAGTGCTGACAACGGTGTAGTAGGTCAAGCCATAACTTACGAGAAAATACCGACTCTAATCTACGCCGACTCCAAAGATGCTTCTCGTGCAGTAGCGCAAGAAATAGCCGACTTGATACGTACCAAGCAAAAAGAGGGGAAAACTTGCGTATTGGGTTTGGCCACAGGTTCTTCGCCCAAGACTGTTTATGCAGAGCTTGTTCGTATGCACCGCGAGGAAGGGCTGAGTTTTCGCAATGTGGTATCGTTCAATTTAGATGAATACTACCCCATGCAGCCCGATTCTGTACATAGCTATGTGAGATTCATGCGGGAGCAGTTGTTCGACCATGTGGACATACCTAAAGAAAACTACTTCATTCCTGACGGTACGATTCCTCCCGCGATGATCCCTGAGTTTACCCAACGCTACGACAACAAAATCAACGCCATGGGAGGTATAGACTTTCAGCTACTTGGTATTGGCGGCAACGGTCATATTGGGTTTAATGAACCGGGTTCTATGATCAACTCCCGCACACGCCTGATGACCCTCGACCACTCTACCCGTGCGGCTGCCGCCATGGAGTTTGGTGGGCTTCACAAAGTTCCTAAGAAGGCCATTACCATGGGGGTATCCACTATCATGAGTGCCAAAAGGATAGTACTGTTGGCATGGGGCGAACGTAAAGCCCCCATGATTAAGGCATCAGTAGAAGGGCCTGTTACGGAACACGTACCCGCTTCTTATCTACAAGCCCACCCCAACGTTGCTTTCTTCGTAGATACCAGAGCCGCCTCCGAACTCACCCGCGTCAAAACACCGTGGTTAGTAGATACCATCGAATGGAACAACTCGATGATCAAAAAGGCCGTAACGCACCTTTCGCTTACGCTCAAAAAGCCCATACTAAAACTGACGACCAAAGACTACAACGACAACGGTATGAGCGATATGCTGGCAGCACATGGTTCGGCTTATGACATCAATATCAATGTTTTTAATCAACTCCAGCACACCATTACAGGTTGGCCCGGTGGTAAACCTGATGCTGACGATACCAATCGCCCTGAAAGAGCATACCCTGCCAAGAAAAGAGTTATCATTTTCAGCCCCCACCCCGACGACGACATTATCTCAATGGGGGGTACTTTCCAACGGCTCGTTGATCAAGGCCACGAAGTTCACGTTGCCTATCAAACTTCCGGTAATATCGCCGTAGCTGACGACGAAGCATTCCGTTTCATTGATTTCGTAGTGGATTTCAATCAGCGATTTAATATCGAAAGTGCCGACACCATGAAAATCTTTGAAAAAGCCAAAGCATTTTTGAGCCAAAAGAAAGATAGTGAGCTTGATATTCCTGAAGTACGTTATGTCAAAGGTCTGATCAGACGTGGAGAGGCCAAAGCCACTTGTCGGTTTGTAGGCACCGAGCATTATCATTTTTTAGATATGCCATTTTATGAAACTGGCACTATTCAGAAAAAAGCGCTTAGTAACGAAGACATCAAAATCATCAGTGATTTGATTGAAAAAATAAAACCGCATCAAATCTATGCTGCGGGCGATTTTGCCGACCCCCACGGTACACACAAAGTATGCTGGGACGCTATTTCGGCGGCTATTAATAACCTTAAACACCAAAACTTCATGAAAGACTGCTGGGTATGGCTCTACCGTGGGGCATGGGCTGAGTGGGATATTCACGAAATCGAAATGGCCGTGCCGATGAGTCCTGACCAAGTAATGAAAAAACGTTTGGGTATCTTCAAACACCAATCCCAAAAAGACGGAGTCGTATTTCAAGGCGACGACTCACGTGAGTTTTGGCAACGAGCCGAAGAACGAAACAGTGGCACTGCCCACCTATATGATCAGCTCGGATTGGCGGAGTACGAAGCGATGGAGGCGTTTGTACGCTGGCACTTTTGAGTAACTAACTACTCCAATTTAAAATTATTTTTCTATTTTTTCTTGAAAAAATTCACTTTATCAAAAAATCTCTTACATTTGTAGCACTTATTCCTAAACCCTTCCCAAAAGTAGTTTTTAACCAAAGACCTTTTGCTGGTGCAAAAGGTCTATTTTTTTGATAGCAAAACTCAACTCTTTCTGCCTTTTAGACGTTTTATGTGTGTAACTTAGCGCATCTCTATTCTATTCACCTTTTATTTTACCAACATGACAAACAAATTTTTTCATGGATTCACCGTAGTTTTAACTACACTAAGTTTGCAAGTGCTGGGGCAGTTTACACAATCTCCCCTACCATACGCTTTCGATGCCCTCGAACCACACATTGACAAAATGACCATGGAGATTCACTATGGCAAGCACCACAAAGCCTATATTGACAATCTCAATAAGGCTTTGGAAGGAAAACCTGAAGCTAATAGTTCACTGGAAGCATTGATGAAAAGTATCACCAAAGAAACATCTGCCGCAGTACGCAACAATGGCGGCGGGCATTGGAATCATACTTTTTTTTGGAATATCATGGCTCCCAACAAAGGAGGAATGCCCAAAGGAGAATTGGCCGAGGCAATAGCCAAAGAATTTGGCTCATTCGATGAGTTCAAGGCCAAATTCAATGCGGCCGGTACTGGTCGGTTTGGGTCAGGTTGGGCTTGGCTGATTGTGAAAGACAAAAAGTTGGTCATCACCTCTACCCCCAATCAGGACAATCCGCTCATGCCCGTAGCAGAGGTTCAAGGCACGCCTATCTTGGGTGTAGATGTATGGGAGCACGCCTATTATCTCAAATACCAAAACAAACGGGCAGATTACTTAACGGCATTTTGGAATATTATCAACTGGGATAAAGTATCCGAACTATATAAAGCTGCTATGAAATAAAGAAAAAGAGGGCTATAAACCCTCTTTTTCTTTTTCTGGTTGTTCTTTCTCTTCTTTCCACTCCGAAACAGATGAGTCTTCGATACTAGATTTAAGTTCTTCTATCTGCTGGTTTTTGATTGCTTCACTTTCTTGGTTCCAATTGCCGTCTTCGTTGGTTGCTTCAGGAGTTATCTCCTCCTCTACTTCGGAGAGCGTATCTTCTTTGTGAGGGTCTAAACGTGGGAAAAAAGTACCTTGAAACATCAAGATAATACAGACTCCAACGAAAATACAGGCATCGGCAAAATTGAAAATCGGTGTGGTGTAATACTGCCCTCCCCACAAGGGTACCCAATCAGGGATAAAACCTTCCCAAAAATCTATGAAAACCATATCAATCACTTGGCCATGAAACCAGGGAGTAGGCGAGCCATAGGGAGCATTGTGCAAAAGTACCCCATAAAAAATACTGTCAATCAGATTGCCAATAGCACCTGCCAAAATCATGGACATAGCCCAAAGTAACCCATTGGAAGCCCCTCGTTTAGCAAGTCTGATGATGTATAAGGCAATAAACACCATAGCTCCAAGCCGAAAAATCGTCAGAAACAATTTGCCGTACTGATGCTCTATTTGCATTCCAAAAGCCATGCCCGGGTTGGTTACATAGTAGAGTTTTAGCCAATCTCCTATCAAACGTATCTGCCCAGCAAAACCCGGAATCATATAATAGTGTACCAGCATTTTTGATGCTTGGTCAATAACAATGAGCAAAGAAGCAAATAGAAAAAACTTTAGGGGGTTTTTAGAAAGGGAATGGGTCATTCGTTTTGGGGTTAATCGTTATCCTGTTTCAAAATCACATATCGTGCTGTTGGATAACGTTCAACAAGCAACTTTGGTTTGGCGACGGCGCATTACTTCACGTTTGATGAGCAAAAACTCTCGGCTGCTTTGACCAGCTATGGATTTGTTTTCTTCTGCTCTTCTAAATAAATAGGGCATGACAGATTCGATAGGCCCATAAGGTACGTATTTGGCTACATTGTAGCCGGCTTTTGCCAAGTTGTAAGAAATATTATCGCTCATACCCAACAACTGAGCAAACCAAACATGAGGGTCTTGAGAGCTAATGTTCATTTTTTGCATCAGTTCGATACAATACAAACAACTATACTCATTGTGTGTTCCTAAACAAATAGAAACGACCTCACGATTTTCAAGGCAAAACTCAATGGCTCTATTAAAATCTCTGTCGGTATCTTCTTTGGTGGCATGGATAGGGTCTTGGTATTCGTTCTCATAAGCTCTTTGTCTTTCTTTTTCAAAGTAAGCTCCTCTGACAAGTTTGGCCCCTAAAAAATACCCTTCAGACTTAGCTTCTCTACAGGCATTTTTTAGATTTTCAAGCATATCTTGACGGTACAACTGAAAAGTATTATAAACGATAGGCGAAACCTTATTGTATTTTTTCATAGCTTCATACGCCAACTGGTCTATCACGGTCTGTATCCAACTTTCTTCGGCATCTATAAAAATTTTGACTTCCAAGTCGTGTGCTTTCTTACACAAGATATCCACCCGTTTTTGTATGCGCTCGAAGGCTGCTTGTTCGGCAGCATCAAGCATAGCCTCCAATTGTATTTTTTCCATGAGTGCCGCCGAGCCAATACCCGTTACTTTAAAAACAGAAAAAGGGATAGACTCATTTTGACTTGCCTTTTCGATAGTACGTAGTATTTCGGCAGTTGTTTTCTCAAAACTTTCCTCTTTATCCTCCCCTTCCACAGAATAATCCAATATTGTCCCGATATTGAATTTTGCTAAGTTAGAGATAGTTTTAGCACATTCTTGGATACTCTCCCCTCCACAAAATTGCCCAAATAAAGTATGTTTAACCAGCCCTTTAATCGGAAGTCGCAATAAAAGAGCGAGTTTTATAAAAAAAGTGCCTAATTTTACAAGCCAAGTCTGATTCATCATGGCGAACAACCAATAGGTTTTCTTCAATTCAAAATCAGTTTTGGACGAAAATGCGACGGAAGTGTCTTCAAAAGATACCCCTACTTGGGGCGGAATAACAACACTTGTAGGCATGATTCTCAATAGGTTATTTATGTATTTAAATACAAAATTACGAAGTTGTTTATTGCTTTTCAAAATACTTTAATATCAGTTTGTTGTACTATTTAAATTTTATTGATTATGAGTGCCTCTTTAGAGATTTTGCCCATGCCCTCTTGGATTGATACCCAAGGGAAACCTTTGGTGATTGCCGGCCCGTGTAGTGCCGAAACAGAAGAACAGGTATGGGAAACCGTTACACAAATCAAAGCCGAAGGCTATGCCCATGTAATACGAGCAGGTGTATGGAAGCCCCGTACACGTCCCGGGAGTTTTGAAGGTATGGGCGAGGAGGCTCTTCCATGGCTGTCGGCTGTCAAAAAAGAAACAGGCTTACCTCTGGCAGTAGAAGTAGCTACTCCCCAACATATTGAGCTTGCACTCAAATATGGTATAGACATTTTATGGATTGGTGCGCGTACTACCGTCAATCCTTTCAATGTCCAAGATTTGGCCGATGCGCTTCAGGGTGTAGATGTACCTGTACTCATCAAAAACCCTGTCAATCCTGATTTAGCGTTGTGGATTGGTGCTTTTGAACGCATCAATCGAGCAGGTATCAAAAAAATGGGGGCTATTCACCGAGGTTTTTCCAATGCCCAAGAAACCAAATACCGCAATTCTCCGATGTGGAACATTGCCATCGAGCTCAAAACGATGTTTCCTGAATTGCCGATTATTGGTGATCCAAGCCACATGGCTGGTAAGCGTGCCTATTTGTTTGAATTGGCGCAGCGGGCTTTAGATTTGAATTATGACGGCCTCATCATCGAATCTCACCGCGCCCCTGATAAGGCATGGTCAGACGCTGCCCAACAACTCACGCCTTCTGCACTCGGTGAGATGCTCCATGAACTTCATGTACGCAAAGCCAGCTATGGAAGCGATTACAAAGATCAGTTGGATAGTCTTCGCAACAAATTGGACAGTTTAGATCGCGAACTGCTCGAAATTTTGGCTACCCGTATGTCGTTCGTTGAACAACTTGGCGAATACAAACGTGATAACAACGTGGCGGTATTACAAATGGATCGCTGGCGGCAGTTGCGCAAGAGCCGTACTGAACTGGGCCAAAAGCTCAATTTATATCCAGATTTTGTTGAAGAAATTTTTGAGTTGATTCACATGGCTTCGATTCGTAAACAAACCGAAGTAATGAACAGTCAGCCCGTGGGCTAAGTATCCAAAAAACAAAAAAGCCTCTACTTTGCAGTAGGGGCTTTTTTTGTGGTAATCAAACTTCAAAAAGTCGGATAAATTCATCGAATAAATAACGAGAATCATGTGGTCCCGGAGAGGCTTCAGGGTGATACTGCACCGAAAAGGCCGGTTTATCTTTTCGTCGGATCCCTTCTATGGTTTTATCGTTGAGATTGATATGTGTAACCTCTACGTCCGGGTGAGCCTCTATCTCGTCGGGGCTGACGGCAAAGCCATGGTTTTGAGAAGTAATCTCACACAATCCTGTCTGAAAGTTTTTGACGGGGTGGTTCAGACCACGATGGCCGTGGTGCATTTTGTAGGTTGAGATGCCACTGGCCAACCCTAAAATTTGGTGTCCTAAGCAAATACCAAACAAAGGTTTGTTGGTGTCTAAGAATTTTTGAACTGTTTCGACAGCATAAGGCATAGCCGAGGGATCACCGGGGCCATTGGAGATAAAAAAGCCATCAGGATTCCATGCCATTACTTCTTCAAAAGGAGTTTTGGCCGGAAATACCTTACAAAATGCTCCTCTTTGGGTGAGGTTGAGCAAAATACTTTTTTTGATACCGTAGTCCATTACAGCAATTCGGTATTTTGCTGTACTTTCATCACCCATAAAATAAGGACTCGAGGTACTTACCACAGACGACAATTCAAGCCCCTCCATGCTAGGTACTTCTTTGAGATACTCTCTCAATTGGGCAGGATCTACTATTTCTGAAGAAATGACAGCGTTCATTACTCCTTTTTGGCGCACATGCCGCACGAGTTGCCGTGTATCTACCTCCGAAATCCCTACGACATTGGCACGCTCAAAATACGTTTGGAGTGAAAAGTCTGCGGTTTTACGTGAATAAATTTTAGAGAATGAATTACAGACCATACCGCTGATTTGTATCCCTTTCGATTCTTCCTCCTCTTCCAACTGCACGCCATAATTGCCAATATGCGGAGTAGTATTGACTACAATTTGACCAAAATAGGAAGGATCAGTATAAATTTCTTGGTAGCCTGTCATACCGGTATTAAAACATATTTCACCACCTGCGGTACCGATTTTACCGAGTGCAAGGCCACGCAGTAGCGTACCATCTTCGAGAAGCAAGAGTGCTGGTTGATTGAGAGCCATCGTAAAATTATAATGAGGTATTAAGACATTGAATCGTGCAAATTTCCCAAAAAAAGGGGTTAAACTTACGTTCAACCCCTTTTTAATTTTCCTTACTTGTTATTGTTCTTGACCGGCGTTCAATTCGTCTTGCCAAGTTTTAAGTTCGTCGAATTTGCCATCTCGAGCAAGTGCAGCTTGCTGAGGCCAAGTTGCTGGGCTTTTTGAGCCTATTCCTGCCGCTGATACGATTTCTTGAATAGCCTCGGGGGTCATATCGGCCAGTTGAGCAAAAGTAGTAACTCCGGCTTCTGCCAATGCTTCTGCTATTTTTGGGCCAATACCCTCAATTAACTCCAAGTCGTCGTTTGCTTGCTTTTGCTCTTCAGTCGCTTCTACAGCCACCTCTTCTACTACTACTGGTTCTGAGGCAACTGCACTCGATACTCCACTTACTCCTTTCTTACCTCCTCTACGACTACGACGTGTTTTTGTTGTTTTTTCAGTAGAGGCTGCCAAGAGAGTTTCATTGAAATCTACCAATTCCATCATACACATTTCGGCAGCATCGCCAAGGCGTGTACCAAGCTTGATGATACGTGTGTAGCCCCCCGGACGTTCAGCAATCTTATCGGCTACTGTGCTAAAAAGTTCCTTAATCACTTCTTTGTCAGGAACATAAGAAAACACCACACGGCGGTTGTGCGTATTGTCTTCTTTGGCACGAGTGAGAAGGGGTTCTACAAATTTTTTAAGTTCTTTTGCTTTTGCCAAGGTCGTTTCGATACGCTTGTGCAAAATCAGCGAAGCGGCCATGTTACGAAGCATCGCACTACGGTGCGATGAGGTGCGTCCCAAATGGTTGTCTTTTTTACCGTGTCTCATTGGTTTGAGTTTTTGATTGATTGGCTTCGAGCGGCGAACATCGCGCTTCAGAATACCAATCGGTGAAACATAAAAAATACCTTCCCCCGAAAGAGGAAGGCAACTATTAACGATTAGTCTTCATCTAAACGATACTTGGTTACATCCATACCAAATACCAAGTTTTTTTCTTGAACTAACTGCTCAAGTTCGGTCAAAGATTTCTTTCCGAAGTTACGGAATTTCATCATATCTGCTACCTCCAAGCGCACCAAGTCACCTAAGGTTTTGATATCTGCCGACTTCAAGCAGTTGTACGCACGTACCGATAGGTCTAAATCTGACAAAGAAGTCTTGAGGAGTTTGCGCATACGCAACATTTCTTCATCAACTTCGCTCACTTCGTCGTTTTTCTGCGTTTCAAATGTCATCGTTTGATCAGAGAAAAGCATGAAGTGTTGTATTAAAATATACGCTGCCCCTTTCAAGGCATCTTCAGGGTGAATAGAGCCGTCGGTAGTTACCTCGATAAGCAGTTTTTCGTAGTCAGTTTTCTGCTCAACACGTGTATTTTCTACGCTATATTTTACATTTTTGATAGGCGTGTAGATGGCATCAATCGGTATATGGCCAATCGGCAACTCAACGGTACGGGGTTCGTCGGCAGGAACATAGCCTCGTCCTTTCTCAACGATGATCTCCATTTCAAAGGACATTTTGTCATCTATGTGACAAATAATCAAATCTGGATTCAGTATCTGGAAAGAAGAAGTAAACTTGGCAATATCACCAGCGGTCAGGACCGATTGGTTTTTTACGTTTACAGTAATTTTATTGTCCACCATCTCCGAAGTTTTCTTGAAACGAACCATTTTGAGGTTCAGAATAATTTCGGTTACATCTTCTACTACCCCTTCAATAGAAGAAAATTCATGAAGAACAGTCGGAAATTTGACACTGGTGATAGCGTAGCCTTCCAAAGAAGAAAGCAAAATACGACGCAGCGCATTTCCTATCGTTACGCCGAAACCTTTTTCTAATGGCTTAAACTCAAACAACCCATGAAAGTCGTCGGCTTTTTCCATTACAACTTTATCGGGCATTTGGAATGCTAAAATAGACATGTGATGAGCAGTTTTTTGTAGATTTAAATATGTGCGATTTGCCGCAAAAAGTATGTTTGACTAAACACACAAATACAAAACCCTTGACGTGGCAAGCCACACCAAGCGGGTTTTGTATCAAGGTAAGCTTATTTCGAATACAATTCGACGATGGCTTGTTCGTTGAAATTCTCTGGAATTTGGTCGCGCTCTGGATATTGAACAAATTTTCCAATCATTTGACTATTATCCCACTCAAGCCAGTTGAAGCGTTTGGTAGTTCCCAAACGACCTGCTAAGCTATCTGCTATGGTTTCCAGTGATTTTGACTTTTCGCGTACAGCTACAATTTGGCCTGGGCGCAAAGAGAACGAAGGAATATTGACTACTTCACCATCTACTGTAATATGCTTATGCACGACCAGTTGGCGAGCTGCACGACGAGTAGGCGCAATACCCAAACGATAAATGGTATTGTCAAGGCGTGCTTCGCAAAGTTTCAACAAGTTTTCACCTGTAATTCCTTCTCTTACAGCCGCGCGATGGAACAAATTGCGGAACTGTCGCTCAAGGATACCGTAAGTGTACTTCACTTTTTGTTTTTCTTGTAGTTGAAGTGCGTATTCTGACTTCTTACTACGCCGGCCACGGCCATGCTGACCGGGCCCATAGTTTTTCTTGTTCAAAGCCTTACTGGGGCCTAAAATAGGCTCTCCAAAACGGCGTGAAATCTTTGATTTTGGACCTGTATAACGTGCCATTAGAATTAATTTATTTAAATACAAACAGACCGCAAAGCAATCCTACAACCCCAGTGTCCAAATTGTGGATAATACTTTGGGATTAACATTTAAACTCTTCTGCGCTTTGGAGGGCGGCAGCCATTGTGTGGTAGCGGCGTAATATCCTTGATGGTAGTAACCTCAATACCCACATTTTGAACCGTGCGAATAGCTGATTCACGACCAGAGCCTGGTCCTTTAACAAAAACCTCTGCTTTACGCATTCCCAGATCATAAGCTACTTGGGCACAGCTTTGAGCGGCTGTTTGAGCAGCGTAAGGCGTATTTTTTTTGGAGCCTTTGAAGCCCATCTTACCAGCCGAAGCCCATGAAATCACCTGTCCCGATAAGTTGGTAATCGAGATAATTATGTTATTAAACGAGGCACGGATATGAACTTGTCCTACTTGTTCTACCTGTACAACTCTCTTTTTAGCTTTGTCTTTCCGTTTATTACTCTGAGCCATTTTTTGAATTGTTGTTTGTTAATTGATATGACCAATTTGCTGCACTTACAGAAGAAACAAACAAGTCATAACTTTCAATTCTGTTATTTGGTAGCTTTCTTCTTATTGGCTACAGTCTTACGTTTCCCTTTGCGTGTTCGACTATTGTTCTTGGTTCTTTGACCACGCACGGGCAATCCCTTGCGATGCCGTAAACCTCGATAGCAACCAATGTCCATCAAACGCTTGATGCTCAATTGTACTTCCGACCGCAGTGCACCTTCGGTCGTATATTCTCCGTTTATGATTGCGCGAATAGCATTCGACTCTTCATCTGACCATTCAGCTACTTTTTTATCGTAGTTTATTCCAGCTTTGGTCAAGATTTTACGGGCAGAACTACGCCCAATACCATAAATGTAGGTCAGAGAGATTTCACCTCGCTTTTTGTCTGGAATATCAACACCTGCAATACGTGCCATATCTTATATTATCCTTGTCTTTGTTTATACTTGGGATTTTTCTTATTAATAACGTAAAGTTTGCCCTTGCGGCGTATGACTTTACATTCAGCACTGCGCTTTTTAATGGATGCTTTTACTTTCATTTTCGTAAGTTGGTTTTAGAACTTTGGCTTGCAGAAACTCTTACTTGCCGCAGTCGGTCTTGATTACTTGTAACGGTAAATGATACGGGCTTTGGTTAAGTCGTAGGGAGACATCTCCAGCTTTACCTTATCACCTTGTAAAATTTTAATATAGTTCATGCGCATTTTACCAGAAATATGAGCAATCACTTCATGCTTATTTTCGAGTTGAACTCGGAACATGGCATTAGATAGTGCTTCTACAATGATTCCGTCAACTTCTATTAATCCTTGTTTTGCCATATAGACTTTTTGATATTAAGCTCATACACTCACCATCAAAGTTGTATTTTGTGTTACTTCTTCTATGTATTTGAATGTAGTGAGAATCTCAGGCTTGCCTTTTTTTACTAATACAGTGTGCTCAAAATGAGCGGCAGGTTTGCGGTCTCCTGTTCTTATCGTCCAGCCGTCTTTTTCCTGCACAACACTTCGTTTGCCTAAAGTAATCATAGGTTCTATTGCAAGCACCATACCTTCTTTTAGCTTTTGCCCTTGCCCACGCTTACCATAGTTGGGTACTTCGGGGCTTTCGTGCAAACTACGGCCTACTCCATGACCTACCAATTCTCTGACAACTCCATACTGAAAACGCTCCACATACGATTGAATAGCGTATCCTATATCTCCAATTCGCCTACCTTCAACTGCTTGTTCTATCCCCAAATAAAGGGCTTGTTTGGTTCTTTTGAGTAAATTGAGCGTTTCTGGTTTCACTTCTCCTACTGGATAGGTGTAGGCACTATCGCTATGGAATCCATTCAGTTTTACTCCACAATCAATTGAAAGAACATCTCCTTCGCGCAATTCGTAATGACTTGGAAAACCGTGTACTACTACTTCATTGAGCGAGATGCACAGGGCAGCAGGGAAACCATTGAAACCTTTGAAGGAAGGGTATCCTTTGTGGTCTTTGATGAATTCTTCCGCTATTTTATCAAGTTGCTTGGTGGTTACACCCGGCTTTATCCACTTGGCTACTTCAGCATGAGCTTTCCCAAGTACTTGAGCACTTTCTTTGATCAGAGCAACTTCGCTATCTGATTTCAGAAATATCATTTTCGACATTATACTGCTACTGTTTCAGTGCGCCCTTTCACACGTCCCGACTGCATCAAGCCTTCGTAGCGTTTCATCAAAAGATAACTCTCTACTTGCTGTAATGTATCAAGCACCACTCCTACCAAAATCAATAGCGATGTACCTCCAAAAAACTGCGAGAACTCTCGTGTCATTCCTACTACACTGGCCAAAGAGGGCAAAATCGCTACCACTGCCAATAAAATACCTCCGGGCAAAGTTATTCTATCCAAAACGGTCCCAATGAATTCTGAAGTAGCCAAACCCGGTTTTACTCCCGGTATAAATCCACCTCCTCTTTTCATATCATCAGCTATTTGTTGTGGACTTATCGCAATAGCTGTGTAAAAGAATGTAAAAACGATAATCAGTAATGCAAAAAGGCCATTGTATTGCCAAGTTGTGTAGTCATTGAAAGTGGTAGCAACAGAGTTGGCAAAATCACTTTTCTCGGCAAAAATACCCGCTACAAAAGAAGGAACGAACATTAGTGCTTGAGCAAAGATGATCGGCATTACCCCTGAGGTATTCAATTTCAAAGGCAAATACTGGCGCTGACCTCCCATTACTTTGTTGCCCACTACTTGTTTTGCATATTGAATTGGGACTCTACGTACTGCTTGTGTAAGTGCTACCGCAAACATTATAACCAAGAACAAAACCACAATTTCAAGCACAAAAATAAGTATCTGCCCTGACCCTCTTGATGTAGCTTCCTGTACGATAGCTTTCGGGAAACGCGATACAATACCAATCATGATAAGCATGGAGGTTCCATTGCCTATACCGCGATCTGTAATTCTTTCTCCCAACCACATACAGAAGATTGTACCGGCTGTAAGAATAAAAACAGAAGAGATAGTGAAAGAAACTCTACTAATTAATAGTGCTTCAGTCGAAATAGTTGTTTGTAGATAACTAAAAGACTGTGCTACCGTAACGAATATGGTTAAAACACGGGTTATTTGGTTTAACTTTTTTCGGCCAGATTCACCTTCTTTCTGCATTTTTTGGAAGTATGGCAATGCCATAGTAAGCAGTTGAATGGCAATAGAGGCTGAAATATAAGGCATAATGCCCAACGCAAATATAGATGCCTTACTGAAAGCTCCCCCCAAAAACGTATCTAATAAACCCAAAAGCCCAGACTGATTGATGTCTAATTTGCTGGCATCTACCCCGGGAAGTACTATATAAGACCCAAGACGATAAACAGCGATCAAGAGAAGCGTATAAAGGATACGATTTCTTAATTCTTCTATTGAAAAAATATTCTTTAGGGTCTGAATAAACCGTTTCATGCGTTTTGTTTGATTTTGCCTTGTAGAAAATTTGGCAAAGCTACGAAAATCTTATTGATAAAGATTATATCGTTATTGCTTTTCCTCCTGCTTTCTCAATAGCTTCGATAGCAGATTTAGAAAAAGCATGTGCTTTCACTTCTACTGCTGTTTTTAATTCCCCTCTACAAAGTACTTTTACTAGATCATTTTTGCCCATCAAGCCATGTGCCAAAAGCAAAGTAGTATCGATAGAGGTTTCGTTTGTTTTTTCAACCAAGGCTTGCAGAATATCTAAATTGATAGCTTTATATTCTACACGATTTATATTTTTAAAGCCAAACTTTGGTACTCTTCTTTGAAGAGGCATCTGACCTCCTTCGAAGTGTACTTTGCGACTATACCCTGAACGCGACTGCGCTCCTTTGTGTCCTCGCGTAGAAGTAGCACCCATACCAGAGCCTTCACCTCTACCTAAGCGTTTTTTTATTTTAACCGAACCTATAGCTGGTTTTAATGAATTAAGATTCATTGCCTTACGAATTATGTTTTTATGTATTTAGCCTCTATAAGGGTCAATACTTT
>JBKBKL010000006.1:0-56294 GCA_046294665.1 Runella sp. | reverse complement strand
TATTGTGTCAAAAATAATATCACTCCTCAACAACTTCCTGACTCCAGATGGCATTATGACGCATGGGTAAATGAAAATTATTACTATTTCAACAATGTATGGCAGCTTTGGAGAAAAATAACAAATAGTACTGCCAATGAGCCACTTCGACGTTGCAGAACAGCAAATCGTGAATGGGACTTTAATTTGGAAGGATTAGCACATTATGGATTAATTCCGGATTTTCTTCAAGATTGTAAAAATGTTGGATTAACGCCACAACAGCTAAAACCATTATTTAATTCAGCTGAGGATTATATAAAGATGTGGGAAAAAGCCGAAAATGCTAAATCAAGAGTTAATTAAAGTTGTTGGGGAAACATTTGATTAAGATTCTCTTTTTTTGGAATTGGTGTCAGAAGCAAATGTTTTTGTATTGATAGTTTTAATTACTACCTTTGCAGCCCCATTTTTTACTTTTTAATTACTTAACACGTTCAGTATCATGCCAAAAGTTAAAACCAACTCAGGAGCCAAGAAGCGTTTTAAGCTGACAGGCACCGGCAAGGTAAAGCGCAAGCACGCTTTCCACAGCCATATTCTGACCAAAAAATCAAACAAGCGCAAGCGCAGATTAGTGGGCTTTACGCTCGTTGATGACACGAATATGGATCGCGTCAGATTGATGCTCAATATCTAATTGGTTACATTGTTTCACCCGATTGTTGGCTCTTTAAGCGTTTTAAGTTGTTGATTTTTAATATTTAATCACTCTCCAAGACAAAACCGCCAGCCGTCAAAAAAACTTAACAAAACACTATGCCACGTTCAGTAAACCACGTAGCGTCGCGGGCAAGACGCAAAAAAATCTTAAAATTGGCCAAGGGTTACTATGGCCGCCGCAAGAATGTTTGGACCGTAGCCAAAAATGCTGTTGAAAAAGCACTACAATATGCATACATTGGTCGGAAACAAAAGAAAAGAAATTTCCGTGCTTTGTGGATTCAGCGTATCAACGCTGCCGCTCGCCAAGAAGGAATGTCGTACTCGGCCTTCATGGGGAAAGTCCACGCACAAGGTATCGAGCTGAATCGTAAAGTTTTAGCAGACCTCGCCATGAATCACCCCGAGGCATTCAAGGCGGTAGTGGAAAAAGTAAAATAATTTGGGAAAAGACACAAAGCGGTCGGTAAGGCAATAGCCTACCGGCCGTTTGTGTTTTAGGCCAATTCAAAGACTGCCTCTATTTCTACGGTGATATTATCGGGCAAAGACCCCATGCCCACGGCACTCCTCACTCCTACCCCATTTTCGATACCCCAAATCTGGGCAAACAACTCACTACAACCATTGATGACGTAAGGGTGCTTTTCGAAATCGGGGGTAGCATTGACCATACCCAATACTTTGACGACACGCTTCACTCGGTCGAGGCTACCCAGCGTAGCTTTGAGCGTGGCCAGAATAGCTAAGCCTGTTTGACGGGCAGCCGCTTTGGCCGCTTCTATGTCGGTATCATCTCCCACTCGGCCTTTCAGCAAACCGCCATCAGGCAGATAGGGACCATGCCCTGACACGTAAATTAACTGCCCAACTTTGAGCGCGGGTTTATAGACCCCCTTGGGCGACGGAGCAGGCGGGAGGACAAGTGCCAAAGAAGCAAGGTTTTGTTCGGGCGACATGTGTTTTGAAATATTTTAAAATAAAAAACGGTCTAAACTTTTAAATTAGACCGTTTACTCGTTAAACTTTTAGAAGTTGGCGGACAAGGATTCGAACCCTGAATAAAAGAACCAAAATCTTCTGTGTTACCGTTACACCATCCGCCAATCCGATTTTGTGGGTGCAAAAGTACGGCTTTCGCTTTTACGTGTCAAGCATATTTCTAAAAAAACTATACGCTGGTAGCTAAAACATCAGTATTTATTTTTTTGACCAAACCTTGCAGCACTTTGCCGGGGCCACATTCAATGAACTCCGTCGCACCGTTGGCTACCATATTTTGCACCGATTGGGTCCAGCGGACAGGGGCTGTGAGTTGGGCTATGAGCTGGGCTTTGATGGTGGCTACGTCGGTGGCAGGGAGCGCATTTACATTTTGATAAATAGGGCATTGAGGAGTAGTAAAGGCCGTATTTTCAATCGCAGCGGCCAATTCCTCACGAGCGGGGGCCATGAGTGGCGAGTGAAATGCTCCCCCTACCGCCAAAGGCAATACACGCTTGGCTCCTGCCTGTTTGAGTTGCTCACCGGCAATACGCACCCCCTCATGCGAACCCGAAATGACCACTTGCCCCGGGCAGTTGAAATTGGCCGCTACCACTATCTCCCCCTCAACCGATTGACATATTTTTTCGATGGTGTCATCATCAAGGCCAAGTACAGCCGCCATGGTCGAAGGATTTTGTTCACAAGCACGCTGCATAGCAGAGGCCCGTTGCGCCACCAATCGTAGTCCGTCTTCAAAAGAAAGTGCCTTCGCTGCCACCAACGCCGAAAACTCCCCCAGCGAGTGCCCTGCTACCATATCGGGCTTGAAGTCTGAAATAGTAGAAGCCAAAACGACCGAATGAAGAAATACTGAAGGCTGGGTTACGTTAGTTTGTTTGAGATCTTCGTCGCTGCCCTCAAACATGACTTTCGTAATCTCAAATCCTAAAATCTCATTGGCTTGGTCGAAAAGAGTACGCGCTTGGGCATTATTTTCATAAAGTTCTTTGCCCATGCCACTAAATTGGGCACCTTGACCGGGGAAAATGTATGCTTTCATTGATGAATGATTAGTAGTGAGTGGTGAGTGGTTAGTGATAAGGTGAAACTCTCATAGTTTATCGAGGAATACGGTCGGGGTAATCGGTGATGATGCCGTCCACACCGTAGGCTTTTACTTGCTGCATTTCTTGGGTGGTGTTGATTGTCCAGGGTATAACACGCATCCCCAGTGCGTGGAGTTGGGCTACCTTTTTGGCATCTATCAATTTGTAATACGGACTGTAAATCTGTGGGACAAATCCCAACTCTTCCAAGTTTTTTTCGATACCCCTCAGATTGCCTACCAAAGCCGCCAGTGCAACTTTGGGGTAGCGGCCAGCTTGGATTTGATGATGCCAGTATTTGAGTACATTAAAATCAAAACTCTGGAGCGTAACTCGCTCGGCAGGAAGTAACTCAACGATGATATTTTTTACCAAATCAGAAAATACGGCGGGTTGGGGCTGAAAAATATCATACTCCTTCGGTTCGCTTTTGATTTCTATGTTGTAGTTGAATGAAGGAAGGTTTTTTTGCTTTCGGTATGTTTCTACCTCCTCAATCACTTCTCTCAAAAGAGGTTTGTAGGTGCTGATTTTTTGTTGTTCCGGAAAATTGGGATTACCATTTCGGCCTACATCGTAGCGTTTTATCTGCTCATAAGGGAGTTGATACAAATTGATTTTTTGGTTTTTGGCTACTGGTGTCCCGTCGGGAGCTATCGAAAAATCAGGGTTAAAATATGGCTCATGCGATACGACTACCTGTAAATCTTTGGATACTACCACGTCGAGTTCGAGGGTGGTCATACCCAAATCGAGGGCTTTTTTGAAGGCCGGAATGGTGTTTTCGGGCATGAGGCCACGGCAACCGCGATGCCCCTGCCAGTCGAACGAAGGAGTTTGAGCCATGATTTTGAGCATATTGAGCAAGAAGAATAACCCCAAGAGCAACGATTTCATGAAATAAGGCGTAATGATTGCTGCAAAGCTACATATTTCATCAAAAATCTTTTTTTTAAATCTTTGTTAGAAAAAAAAACTTGGCTACTTTTGTAGAAGAAATACGCACGTAGCGAAATTTCGCCAAAAATCACGAAAACTTTTATGAACCAATCCAATCTACTTCCTTTCTTTATTCTACTCAACGTTGTAGCTTGAGAAAGGGAGTGTTTTGAATAAAAATACCTAACCTTTCTCACAAAGAGAAGGGTTTTTTTGTGAAAAAATAACCCAAAAAATACGCAAGTTTCCTTTCTTTTTCCATCATATCCTATGAGCCAACGAGTCCAAATTTTCGACACTACTTTACGTGATGGTGAGCAAGTGCCCGGCTGCCAACTGACGACCGAAGAAAAAATCATCGTAGCCCAGCAACTCGAAAAACTGGGTGTGGATATCATCGAGGCCGGATTTCCTATTTCCAGTCCGGGAGATTTCAAGTCGGTAGTTGAGATTTCAAAGGCAGTACGCACTCCTGTAATATGCGCTCTTTCGCGGGCCGTGAAGGGCGACATTGACGCTGCCGGAGAAGCTCTACGCCACGCCAAGCGCGGTAGGATACACACGGGTCTGGGAGCATCGGATATTCATATTCAGCATAAGTTTAACAGTACTCGTGAGAAAATCGTAGAACAGGCCATAGCTGCTGTCAAACACGCCAAAAGCTATGTCGAAGACGTAGAGTTTTACTGTGAAGATGCCGGTCGTGCCGATTTGGTATTTTTGGCGCACTTGGTGGAGTCGGTCATCAAAGCAGGGGCTACGGTGGTCAATATCCCCGATACCACGGGCTACTGCTTCCCTGAAGAATATGGCAGCAAAATCAAGTATATTTTTGAGCATACTTCCAATGCCCATCAAGCGACGATTTCGATTCACTGCCACAACGACCTCGGCTTGGCTACGGCCAATTCGCTGGCGGGCATTGCCAACGGCGCACGTCAAGTAGAAGTAACCATGAACGGCATCGGCGAACGTGCCGGCAACACCTCGTTGGAGGAGGTAGTCATGGCCTTGAAAGTACGTAAAGAAATGGGCTATGAAACAGGCATCAACACGCCGCTGCTTTTTCCGACAAGTCAATTAGTATCCAAAATGATGCGAATGCCTGTACAAGCCAACAAGGCCATTGTGGGCCGCAATGCTTTCGCACACTCATCGGGGATTCACCAAGATGGTTTCTTGAAACACGCCTTCACTTATGAAATCATGAATCCTAGCGATGTGGGGGTGGACAAATCACTCATCGTTCTCACAGCGCGTAGTGGCCGCCACGCGCTCAAACACCGTCTCGAATTGCTGGGCTATACTTTCGATAAACCTACCCTCGATGTACTCTACAAGCAGTTTTTGGAAGTAGCCGACCGCAAAAAAGAAGTAAACGACAAAGATTTAGTGGAGCTGGCGCGGGAGTTAGTAGCGGCTTAAAAAAACCTTTTCAGTACTTCCTCTTTTCTAAGCCGCCATTGAGCGGCTTTTTTCTTAGCTTTTGCCCAATACAAAATCAGCCGCTTTTTCGCCAATCATGATACAAGTGGCGTTGGTATTGCCTGCGATGATACGCGGCATCACCGAAGCATCAGCTACCCGCAACCCTTCGATGCCTCTGACGCGCAGTTGTGCATCTACTACCGCCGCTTCGTCTGCACCCATTTTACAAGTGCCTACGGGGTGATAGACTGTTTCGAGCATGGTTTGGTTATGCAGCAGTATAGCCCCGTCATCTTTTTCTTTAGGCAAAATCAATGCTTTCCGATAGGGCGCAAACGCCTCTGACTCCATGATTTCGATGGCAATCTTAGTTCCTTTGAGTAGCGTTTGCTGATCGTGTTCGTCCGAAAAAAAGCGAGGGTCAATCAAGGGTGCCTCTAAAGGGTTGGCCGATCGAAGCCCTACGTAGCCTATGCTTTTGGGTTTGAGCAAAGTAGGCAAAATCGTATAGCCGCTGGTATGCGGGAAAGTGTCGGGATTGTAAAAATCGGCTTTGCCGTCGTTGCCGATATGCACCGGAGCAAAATGCAACTGAAAGTCCACCGGGTCGGGGCTATCGGTGATTTTGAGGAAGGCATTTGCCTCCAATGGGCTGATCGTAAAAGGGCCTTTTTTGAATAGGACGTATTGTGCCAAGCCTTTGATTTGCCCCCAAGCCGACAGGGAGTCGTTGGCGGTAGGAACAGTCGCCAGCGAACTCACTCCCGTCAGTAGGTGATCTTGAAGGTTTTGGCCTACCCCCGGCAGATGTTTTTTGGTCGTAATGCCAAATTTTTTGAGCGTTTCGCTATCACCGACACCCGATAGCATCAAGATTTGCGGTGAGCAAAATGCCCCTGCCGACAGTATCACCTCTCGGGTAGCCATGGCGCGTTGGGTCGTATTTTTGCCTGTCAAAAACTCAACACCTACGGCACGGTCGTTTTCGATGAGGATCTGGCGTGTATGAGCATGGGTGATGACCGTCAGGTTGGGGCGTTGGAGAATAGGCTTCAAAAACGCTACTGCCGTACTGCACCGCTTTTGGTCTTTGATGGTAAACTGAAACAAGCCCGCTCCCTGTTGTTGGGCACCGTTGAAATCATGGTTTTCGGGCAAACCATACGCTACACAGGCTTGCACAAAAGCATCAGCTACGGGGGTACGGAATTTTTGGGCGTATGTAACATTCAAAGGGCCGCCTACACCGTGATATTCATCGTTTATTTGCTCATTGTTTTCTGATTTTTTAAAATAAGGCAGCACCGATTCATAGTCCCAACCCTCGCAGCCCCTAGCGGCCCATAGGTCATAGTCGGCGCGATTGCCCCTGATATAGGCCATGGCGTTGGTCGAACTACTGCCTCCCAATGTCTTGCCGCGTGGCAGGTAAATTTGTCTATTCAGCACATGAGGCTGCGGCTCTGTCTGAAATCCCCAGTCCACTTCGCTACGGTTGAGCTTGGAGTACGCTGCCGGGATATGGATTTCCATTTTTTTGTCGGGACCGCCTGCTTCGAGCAGAAGAACTTGGTGAGCAGGATTTTCGGATAAACGATGCGCCAGCACACAGCCTGCCGAGCCGGCGCCTATGATGATGTAATCGAAGGTCATACAGGGCTTAAGAATGTTTTAGGCATGAAAACTAATGTATTTTGCTGGATAAGTACAAAATTTCGTAAAGTAATTTTAAACCCAAATCATTTTTGGATAACTCTTTGGCTTTTTTGATTGTTTCAAAGAAGTTTACACCGAAAACACCACAACTCATCATGGACGTAAAAATAGAATCTTCTTGGAAAGCTCGTCTGCAATCTGAATTTGAAAAACCCTATTTTGAGGAGTTGGTAGCGTATGTGCGGAAAGAATACCAGACTCAAAAAGTATATCCCCCTGGCAGGCTGATGTTCAATGCCTTCGACCGCTGTCCTTTCGACCGAGTGAAAGTGGTCATTTTGGGGCAAGACCCCTACCATGGTGCCGGCCAAGCCAATGGTCTTTGCTTTTCGGTCAATGACGGCGTAACGATGCCGCCCTCACTTATTAATATTTTCAAAGAAATACAGGAGGATTTGGGGCAGCCTTTTCCGAAAACTGGCAATCTGGAGCGATGGGCAGATCAAGGTGTATTGCTGCTCAATGCTACGCTTACGGTACGTGAAGGGCAGCCGGGGTCGCATCAAGGCAAAGGTTGGGAGAAGTTTACTGATGCCGTAGTGAAGTGTCTAAACGACCAAAAGCAACATTTGGTATTTATGCTCTGGGGCAAGTATGCCCAAGACAAAGGCCGAGTGATAGATACGCAGAAGCATTTTGTGTTGAAATCAAAACACCCCTCGCCCATGTCGGCCAATTATGGCGGTTGGTTTGGAAATAAGCACTTCAGTCAAGCTAACAATTATTTACGAAGCAAAGGGTTGGAAGAAATTGTATGGTAAAAAAAACTTTCCGAAAGTTTTTTGACGTTCGGAAAGTTTTGGATTTGATTTTGAGCTACTTAATCATAAAATGGGTAGTTCCAATCTGAAACCCTTCGGCATAGACTTCAACGCTATATTTGCCCGGACGAAAACGCTGCGGATTGTCGTAGATCATTTCTACTACTTGATTGTTGTTTTGGTAAGCCACACGGTCTTTGGTAGTAAAAGTCATTTCTTGGCCTTTCCATGTAAATTTGCCCGACCCCATGGCATCGTCAGAAATAATTGCTCCTTCGGGGTCTAAGACTCGTACAATGATTTCTTTTTCTTCGGCTACGGTAAGCGGATTGGCAGGCAAAACAAATTGTAGCTTGATTTTATCCACTCGTCTGGACCGATAGGTATCGTCGTTTTTGAACATGACATTAGGCGTTACGGCCACTACCATGAGGTTGTTGGCTTTGAGAGCCGCACCGATGGCTACTTTTTCTGTCAGTTCTTTATTTTTACTATTGTAAGCTACCACCGAGTCGGTCAAGGCTACTGTTTGTTGAGTCAGCCTCTCTTTTTCTGTTTTGAGAGTGCCGTTTTCGCTTATCAAAGTTTGATTGGAAGCTACCAGTACGCCATTTTCCTCTTTGAGTTTGGCAATTTCTATGTCTTTATCAGCCAAAAACTGTTCATATTCTTTGATTTTGGCGGTGTATTTGCCGAGTTCAAATTGGCTGTTTTTACGCAATGCCACTTTGTCGGCTTCCAAGCGTGCCTTTACCTTCATCAACTCCTCGATATTGCCGCCCAACTGCTGTACCTCGGCTATTTTGGCATCTAATGCCCGCGACACCGAATCCAATTTGGTGTGGGTGAAAGCCAGTTCTTTGGCTTTTTCGACTATCACCGTTTCTTTGACTTCGGTCTGGTGCTTTTGGTCAAAATACATAAACCCAAAGACCCCCGACAATAAGGTCATCAAGACCAATCCTACCCATGCAAACAGACTTTTGTTTGTCTGGTTTTCTTGCTGATTACTTTCCATGATTGTGTTTGTTTGTTAAGTGAAACATGAATTGAAAACTAACAAGTAAAAATATTGGCATTGGCAGATGGTTGCTAGAAACTATTTTCAGCTTAAATACAGTGTAAACTAAGTTTATATAACTTATTACGCTCACGGAACTCACAGAAGTACACAGAAAAATTCCGTGAAATTTTGTGAGTTCCGTGAGAACAAAATATAGTAACTTATTTTACAATGTATTAAAGGTTATCTTTTTTTGATCAATAAAAACACCTAATGACCCCTTAAAGGGGCAAACTCATGATAAGCACGCATGTAACACTGATTGTACAATGCTGCCGTCGAACGAACGGTCAGGTCAGAAGGGTAAAGTCGGAAGGGGTTGGTTGGGGTAATCTGTTCAAATAACGGCCTGTTTGAAGGGCTTATTGTATCAAAAACGTTTTTTGTGGATTTTCACTCAAAAACAACGGGCGATTGTAGTGATATATTTTACCCACCTTTTTTGAAAAATGATAAGGAGTTACTTATATTTTTATCCATTTCAAAAAGCTGAAAAATGAATGATATCCTACACTTTTTACTCAACAACCATTTTGAAGAGTATGAACTAACGCCCCTTTCGGCAGGTGCCACAGCCGCACAACTGTACAAAATCGTAGCGCAAAACAAGCAAACGTTTATACTGAAAGTTCAAAAAAATACTTTACTCAACGACTACAAAAACTATACATGGCTCAAAGGCAAAGTACCCGTGCCGGAGGTGATTTTTTATGAATGTCGGGACGGCTGGGAGTATTTGTGTACCACAGCCTTGGAAGGAAAAACGCTGGAGGATTTTCGAGGTGAAATTTCAGATGAAGCATTGGTAAAACGCTACGCACAAGCCCTCAAAATCCTTCATGCTGTCCCCATAGATACCAATGCGGTGGTTCAAAACCTTGACCACAGACTCCAAAAAGCCTATTTCAACCTCAAAACTGGTAACATAGACGTAGAGCAACTACAGCCAGAGTATCAGCATTTTTCACTAGAAGAATTGTACAACAGACTAATCACTTTGAAACCCACAACGAGCGATTGTGTATTTACGCACGGCGATTATTGTTTGGATAACCTTTTTTACGACGGACAAATCTTGAGCGGTTTTATAGATTTAGACAAAGGCGGCGTAGCCGATAGGTACCAAGACCTTGCCTTAGCAGTTAGAACCATCACCGACGAATTTGACCCCAGTTTGTTACCCCTTTTTTTTGAAACATACAGTATCAGCCCAATAGACCAAAGCAAAATGGATTTTTATGTGTTGCTTGATGAGTTTTTTTAAAATTCTGCTCTTTTTCAAAATTCGATGCAACTTTTCTCTTCTTACTTGCATCTATCTACTGAAAAACCATTCGTCAATCGAAATTGACCGCTTATGTAAAGGATAGTAGCTTGTATTGCACACTACCTTACTTTTGAATCGAAAATCAATACAGCCATTTTAACTAACAGCCATGAAAACTTTTCTATGCTTTGTAGCAGCATCGCTGCTGGGGCTTGCTTTGCAGGCCCAAACCAAAATCACTGGTACAGTACAAGACCAATCAGGCAAGGCCATTCCTTTTGCCAATGTGTTGCTTCTCAAAGCCCAAGACTCCACGCTTGCCAAAGGGGCTATCACCAACGAAACCGGTCAGTACGAATTTGAGAATGTAGCCCGTGGGCGTTATGTGGTCATGGCGCAGCAGTTGGGCTACGAAAAAGCCTACTCGGCTTCTTTTTTGGTAAACGAAAACGCCCCAATCACCCTCCCGACAATCCAAGCCAACGAAGCGACACAGGTGCTATCGGAAGTAAAAGTGGTACAGAAAAAGCCCTTTGTGGAGCAGCAGATAGACCGTACCATAGTCAATGTCGAAAACAGCATCGTATCGGCAGGAGGAACGGCACTCGAAGTACTCGAACGCTCACCGGGTGTAACCATTGACCGCCAAAACGACCGTATCCAGTTCAAAGGTCGGCAGGGGGTCATGGTGATGATAGACGGCAAATTGCAGCAGATTTCGATGCAAGACCTGATGAGTTTACTCCAAGCTACGCCCAGCGACAACATCGAAAAAATCGAACTCATCAGTACGCCTCCAGCCAAATATGACGCTGCCGGCAACTCCGGCCTCATCAATATCGTGTTTAAGAAAAACAAAAACTTTGGCACCAATGGCAGCTATACGTTGGGGGTAGGTTATGGACGTTACGAAAAACTCAACGGCTCGCTCAATTTCAACCACCGCAAAGCCAAATACAATGCCTTCGGGAGTGTGAGTGCGTTTCATGGACGTATGTGGAATGAGCAAAACATAGACCGCACCATCGCCTACCGCGACCAAATCACGTATTTTGACCAGCACAGTCCACGCATCGGCAATCCTCAAAACGTCAATTTTCGTACAGGCATTGATTTTTTCTTGAACAAAAAAACGACCATCGGGGTCTTGGCAACGGGCTTTGTCAAAAACTTTCAAATGAACGGTACTGTTTTCTCTGACATCTTGGATCGAAACCGAGTTTTGACGAGTCGTTATGAAACTGATACCCGAAATCAAATGAACCTCAATAACATAACGGGCAATATCAATTTCAAACGCGACCTCGGCAAAGGCCGCGAACTCACCGCGGACATGGATCTCTCGCGCTTCAATGGCGATGCCAGCAACTTGCTCAATACCAGCTTTTTCACCCCCGACAACCGGCCTACTTCTACCGAAATAGTACGCAACCTCATGCCGTCGGTCATCAATATTGCGGCTGCCAAAGTGGACTATGTACAGCCTTTGAAAAAAGGAAAGTTTGAAGCAGGACTCAAGAGTAGTTGGGTCAATACCGACAACGATATGCGCTTCGAGAATTTGATTGATAATCAGTGGCTACTCGACCCTACACGCTCCAACCGCTTCAAATACGACGAAAATATCAACGCTGCTTATACCAATTACAGCACCAAACTCAACCCCAAAACCAGCCTCCAACTGGGCTTACGTGCCGAGCATACCCACTCACGCGGCAACTCCGTAACGCTCAACCACATCGTAGATCGCAATTACGTCAATCTCTTTCCGAGTGTGTTTGTATCGCGGCAGTTGGATTCGAGCCACGTACTGAATGTGTCGTACAGCCGCCGTATAGACCGCCCCAACTACCGCGACTTAAATCCTTTTATATTTTTCTTAGATCCTTTTACGTTTCAAGAAGGCAATCCCAACCTACGCCCACAGCTTACCAATTCGTTCCAAATCACGCACGTTTTCAAAGGGTTTCTTTCGACCTCGTTGGGCTACAGCCGTATCAACGACCTGATAGCCAACCAAATCCCCAGACAAATCGCTTCCGAAAACAAGACGTTTATCACCAGCGAAAACCTCGACCACCAAGACAGCTACGACCTGACGGTGAGCCTGCCGCTGCCTATCAAAAAATGGTGGATGATGCAGAGCAACCTTAGTGCGTTTTATAATCGTTTCCGCTCGTTTTATTATGGTGCGGATCTGGACATCAGCCAGTTTGGAGCTACTATTTCTATGAACAACAGTTTCACATTGCCCAAAGGCTACACCGCCGAGTTGAGTGGTTTTTGGAACTCACCGACCCAATACAATCTGCTCCAAGCCCGCGCTCAAGGCCAAATCAGTATGGGAGTAGCCAAGTCGTTTTGGAACAAAAAAGGCTCACTCCGCCTCAACGTGAACGATATATTTTTCTTGAATCGTTTTGCGGGTAGTGTCAAGTATCAAGATATTGATTTTAGGGTATTGTCGCGTTGGGAGAGCCGTCAGGCGAGGGTGTCGTTTACGTATCGTTTTGGCAACCAGCAGGTCAAAGCAGCCCGCCAGCGTAGTACCAGTACCGAAGATTTGCGAAATCGAGCCAGCAGCGGCAATTAGTCAAAAGCCATCAGTATTTTAGTTTAGGTTAAGAAAGCGTCGGAAAAGCGTACTTCGATTGAGGTACGCTTTTTTTATGGATTTGGCAAAAAGGCTGCAACTGTTACATTTGTATTTTTACGCTTATTGTTTCCATTGCTATGACACGTCATCTGATTCAAATCGAAGGTCGGTATTGGCATTATCGAATGGCTGGGCAAGGGCCTTTGGTGTTTTTATTGCACGCTTCGCCGCGTACTTCGGCCATGTTTGAGCCGCTCATGGAAAAATTGGCCCCCTATTTTACGGTCGTTGCCCCCGATACCCCCGGCTATGGTCTTAGCGACTCGCTGCCTACTTCCCCTCAACATCTGCTCGACTATCTGCCCGCTTTTCACGAATTTTTTCATACTTTCATTCAATCCTCCAATCATACTACCTCTCTACCTTTTGCCATTTATGGTACTGCCACAGGAGCGCAGTTGGGGATTGCCTACGCATACTCCTACCCGCAGGAGGTACGGCATTTGTATTTGGACAATGCCGCACATTTCGACGATGAGCAGCGCGATCAAATTTTAGCGCGCTATTTTCCTGACCTTTCGCCTCGTACCGACGGTAGTCATTTGCAGCAGGTGTGGACGATGGCCTCACAGTTTTTCAGTTATTTCCCGTGGTACGAAAACAACGAAGCCCACCGAGTATCGGCCTTTACGCCCACAGTCGAGATGATACACACGGCAGCTATGGAGTTTTTGAATGCCGGCAAGGGCTATGATGCCGCTTACAGAGGGGCGTTCCTGCACGAGAAAGCCGAAAATTTAGCCAAAGTTACCGTGCCTACTACGCTGTTTCGCTGGAGAGGGGCTATTTTGCTCCGATACATTGACGATTTGATTGCCCGTGGCCTTCGGCCAAACGTAACAGTTGTAGAAACAGAAGCCCCTGCCCATGAGCGATATGAGGGTATCTGTCAATGTATGCGGCAAACTTTGTCTTGACAACTGATGTTGCGCTTCTCCGAAGCGAGAAGTGAGATTAGAATGTCTTAGATTTCTACAAATGTGTGGCTTCTCCGAAGCCTTCGAGAGTCGCAGAGATAGAACACCTCCCCCCTAAAAGCCTCGGAGAGGCGCAAGGATAAAACTTTTTCTCAAAATAAACTGAACTTTATATTTACTCTTGAGCCAACACCTTCACTTCCACGCGGCGGTTTTGCTGGCGGCTTTGTTCGTTGGATTGAGTGCTGACCGGTTGGCGAGAGCCGTAGCCTTTATATCGCAGTTGTTTTTCGGGGACTCCTTTTCTGGTGAGGTAATTGACGACTACCTTTGCGCGGTTTTCTGAAAGGGCATCGTTGAGGCGTTGGTCGCCCAGCGCGTCGGTGTGTCCTCCAATCTCGATGAGCAGTTTAGGTTTTGCCATCAATACCTTCGCCAATTCGTCGAGTTGTGGGTAAGAGTCGGGGCGGAGTATGTAGCTGCTTTGGTCGAAGTAAATTTTATCCAAACGAATGGCTTTCCCTGTGGTCATTTCCTCAAAAGAGGGGGTTTTGGAGGGTAAAATGGATGCCGAGGAGTTGGGGGCAGAAACAGAAGCCGAAGCACCAGAAACTAACTCAGAATTTACTTGTAGTCGGAGCAGGCGCGCTGTACAGTCGAAGCGTTTGCTTACCTCGCCCAGTTCGATGGGTTTATCTTCTTTGGCCGTTGCGAACCCTTCGGCCATGACTTCTATCGTCAGCACCGAACCGCGATTGAGGACAAACTGATAGGGGCTTTGGGGGGTGCTGACTCCTTCAAAAAACTCACCAGCATCGCTTTTGATGCGAAAAGTTGCCTTGGTAGCTTGTCCTGTGCGGTGGTCGAAAGCACGGCAAACAAAGACGTTGAGTGGGATTCGGCTATCGGACACAGCAGCACGCAGCGAGGACGGCAGCGACAGGTCGTCTTTGGGGAGGTTGTTGCGTGTCAGCACCAACTTCTCCGAAAGTTGAAGCTCGGTAGCAGCCGGGGCGTTGAGAGGGCTAAGTTGAGGAATCCGAACATCGTCGGGGGTGGGGAATTGTTGCCCCCATGTTTTACCCAAACATACAACCAACGCCAAAAATACGTTAAGCCTTCGGTGTCCTAAATCAAACAATATCAAGAAAGTAAACACAGGTTGAGATTCGAGAGCAGCAAAATACAAAATAAGTTTTTATCTCCCAATTTTCACCAAACTCCCGCGCTCATCGTCGTTGCTGATGCTTAGATAACGTTCTATTTCTTGCTGCAATTCTTCGACGTGCGATATGACCCCTACGATGCGGTTTTCGCGGCGGAGCGATTTGAGGGTATCAAACACCGTCTGCAAAGACTCCTTGTCGAGCGATCCGAAGCCTTCGTCGAGGAAAAAGAAATTTTCTTTGGATTGGATTTGGGTATGAACATTGTCGGCCAATGCTAACGCCAACGACAAGGCCGCTTGAAACTTTTGTCCACCTGAGAGTGATTTGAGGTGGCGGGTTTTGCCGTCGTTGAGAAAGTCGCGCACTTGAAATCGGTTTTCTTCGTCTATCTCAAGCTGCAACTGCTGCCGTGTCATGAGGTGGAAGCGTTGGTTGGCTTGCTGACAGAGATTTTGAAGATACACCGACGATACATAATTGACAAACCCGCTGCCTTTGAACAACTTAGCCAATGTTTCTAAATCTGCCTTGCGAAGTTCGTGTTGGTGTTTTTCTTCCAGTAGTCCCTTTTGTTTTTCTAATTGTTGTTGTTGTTTTTCAATCGAATCCTTGAGCCGCCCTACTTCTTGGTTATATTTTGTTTGGTCTGCTTCGAGGGTTTCGATTTCATGGAGGAGTGTTTGGTAGAGGTTGGCATCTAAGGTTTTGTCTTCGGTGGCATTTTGCAAACGTCCCAACTCTATTTGAGTAGCTTGCAAGTCAGTTTCATACTTCTGAATGGCTTGGCGTTCGGCTGCGATGTCGAGCGGCCAAGCGAGTATTTCGCGTACTTCTGTTTCGTTTTTTTGGTGTTCGTTCAGTAAACTTTGAAGCTGATTTTCAAGCGTTTCGATTTCTTTTCGGGTATTTTTTAGATTTTCTTCCAATGCCTTTATTTCTCCCTCTTTAGCCTTTTGTTCTTGTTTTTGGCTTTGAAGTTGTTGTGCCAGCGTTTCATACTCTTTGGTGAGTTTTTCGACTTTTTGCTGCCACTGGTCGGCCAGTTCTTGGAGTTGAAGGGGTGTATTTCCCTCCCATTCAGCTTTGTTGATATTTTTTAGCTGCTGCTCTTTGCTGTTGATTTCGCCTTTTTGAGCAGCTATTTTTTCTCGAAACTTACTCAAAGGCTGCTCGTATTTTTCTCGTAGTTCGTCTTGAAGTTTTTCGAGGGTCTGGGTTTCTTCGTCTATCCACTTTTGACGCTGGTCAATTTCTTTTTGTTTGGCCTCAGCTTCTTGCCATGCGTTGGCTACAATGTCGGGCTGGTTGGGGTCAAATTCATTCCCAACAAAGGTTTGCTCGTGGTCTTTGATTTGCTGATTTTTTTCGGGATAGGTTTTTTCTTTGAGGATTTTCTTTTGGGCTTCTATGAGTTCAAACTCTTTTTCCAAAGCCGTAAATTGAGTGAACAAATTTTGAAGGGTAGTTTGAGCGATTTGTCGCCATTGATTTTGCTGTTGTTGGAGTGATTGTATTTGAGTGTCCCAATCGGTCGAATGATTGAGCGGTGCAGGGTGGTGAGTCGCGCCGCACAGAGGGCAGGGATCGCCTTCGTGTAGGGTAGCGGCATACTGGGCTAAGGCTTGTTGGGTTTTGAGTTGGACGATTCGAGGGTCAAGCTCGTCGGCACGTTGGAGCCATTGGGTACGCGCCAGTTCAATTTCCCCAAAAATCTCTTCAAACGTCAGTGATTCACTCGATTTCGACCAAGCCACCTTTTGGGTTTCGGCCATGAGTGCTGCCTTTTGTTGCTCAATTTGGCTTTGTTTTGCTACCCACTCATTGGCAAGGATTTTGAGATCTTCACGCTCTTTGAGCAGTTGATTTTTACGGTCAAACCACGCCTTTACCTCCGCCAATCGCGAAAAGTCAGGTTGGTCTTGTCGTAGGGTTTGGAGTTGCTGACCTTGCTGCTGGAGTTGTTGTTTGCGTAACTCTACCTCTTTTATTTTTTCTTGGTACTGTATTTCTCCTTTTTGGGTTCGCACTTGAAGCATTTTTAGTTCTTGCTCAAGCGTCAGGATTTGGGCTAATACGCGCAGCTCGTCGGCTTGTTGGAGTTTGAGATGCCGCTGGTCGTAGTCAGTTTGCCAAAGGGCAATTTGTTGTTCTTCGTCTTTGATGTTTTGATTGAGTTGCTGGAGGCTTTTGTTTTTTATTTCTAAAGCATCAGATTCTTTTTGGCTACGGTCTTTCGCTTTTGCCAGTTCGTCGAGGATTGGTTTAAAGATTTGCAGGCATTGCTCCTTGAGGGCTACGTTCTGTTTTTTGATCTTAAAATCTTCTTTTTGGTCTTCGAGTTTTTGGAGGGAGGCGGTGGTTTCGAGCAGTTGGTCAAATATTTTTTTGAGGGCTTCAATAGCTGCGATTTCTTGGCGTTTTTGTTGGATATTTTGAGTGAGTGCAGTTAGAAGTTCTTGGATATTTTTGAGTTGGTGCTGGTCTTGCTCCATGCTTTCTACCGACACCTCCCCCAAAGCACCGATTTGGCCTTCGATACGCGCCAAGGCTTCGTTGTTTCGTTCGATGAGGGGTTTTACTTTTTCGGCCAGTTCGAATCGCTCCAATTGAAAGAGTTCCTTCATCATCTGGGTACGATTTTTATCGGTCAGCTCGATAAATTCCTGAAAACGCCCCTGCGGAATGATGACCGTGCGCTTGAAATTGTCATAAGACAAACCCATGATGCGTTCGATGGGGTTTTCGGTAGCAATCGGCGACCAGTCTTTGATTTGGGGCAGCCATTGGTAGGCTTTGCGTTCCAACGTAACAAGGTGAAACTGCCGACCGTTGCGCTTACCTTCGACCACAAAACGATAACGATTTTGCTCACGTCCTGCCCTAAACTCAAAATCAATGTAGAGTTTATCCGAACGCAAGTTCATCAGATTGTAGCCTCGTTCGTCTTGCTTATTGAGGCGTTCGGTGTCGTTGTACAGACAAAAAGTAATGGCTTCCAAAATGGTGGATTTGCCACTGCCTACTTTACCAAAAATTCCAAAAATACCAGCTTCTGTAAGGACTTGAAAATCAATCTCCTGCCGCTCTCTATACGACTGTATGCCTTGAAGGGTAAGTTTGAGTGGAATCATAAAAACGAAGGGAATTTGGAGCAAAAATAACATTCTTGACTCCACAAATTTGCTACACATCGAAACGATTTATGATAGTTTTGGTTAAGCAAATAGTAATGCTAAGGCATCTATCAACTCAAGTGGCTATCAATCATCTCATTATGCGTTTTTTTGTTCCTATTATTTTGGGTATCCTCATTTTGGTCGGTGGGTCTTGCAGCAACCAAGACCAAAGCGAAGCAGCGCAGTTTTTGCTCAAAGGCAACCTCAAACTCCAACGCAAAGAATACACCGAGGCCATTCGGTTTTATGACGAAGCCTTAGCCAAAAAAGAGGACTTTGCCGATGTGTACAGCAACCGGGGTATAGCCTACCTTCGGATGGGCGATGACGACAAGGCTTTGGCCGATTTCGACAAGGCACTCCAACTCGACCCAAAATTCATGCAAGCCTACTTCAACCGTGCGGGGGTGTTGATAGAGCGACGTGCCTTCAATGAAGCCATCACAGACTTAGAAAAAATCCGAAAAGATTACCAAGACTCTACCAACTACTACCTCAAATGGGGCGATTTGAAGTTTGGGCAAGGCTACTACTCGCAGGCTCTTGCCGAGTATGACCGCGCGCTCACTTTACAGCCCCAAAATGTACAAGCATTGGTCAATCGGGGCGTGGTATATTTTGCTCAAAAAGCGTTTGGAAAAGCTAAAGCAGACTTTGAAAAAGCACTCCAACTTGATGCGATGCAGCCTGTGGCCCACAACAATCTAGGGCTGATTTTGGCGCGAGAAAATCAACTCTCTCAAGCCGAAAAGTACATCAATAGGGCGTTGGAGTTTGAGCCTGTCAATGGCATTTATCTCAACAACAAAGGCTATGTATTGCTGCTTCAAAAACAAACCTCTGAAGCCAAAAAACTGATAGATATGGCCCTCCAAAAAATGCCTCAAAATAGCTATGCACACCGCAATTTGGGGCTGTATTGGCTTGAAATGAACAACAAGCAGGAAGCACTTGCGGCTTTCGACAAAGCCTATCGCCTCGACCCTGCCACCGACCAAATCCATTTTTTATTGGGACAAGCCTTGTTTGACAACAACCAAAAAAACGAAGCCTGCGATATTTGGCGCAAGGGAAAAATGCTCAATGATACCCCTTCTACCCAAAAATGGGAGCAATGGTGCAACACCAAAAAGTGATTTTCAAGGATTGATGAATGACCCCTTTCACAATCTCAGTAGCCAATTATCCCTATTACTTTGAAGCCTACGCTCTTTGCCTTTCTCGACTTAAAACATGAGATGAATAAACCTTGCATAATATGCAGCTATTGACTACTTGACTGAAAACATTTACCGTTTGATAAGTATTTGATTGTTAGGTTTTTATTGATTTTTTTCTCTATTATCTTCGTTGAAATACTCACGTATTACTCAACGTCATGGCAGCTCGGTCAAGGCAGAATGGTTTTTTAAGGTTTAGGCTAAAATACTCGATGAGTACGCAAAAAAGTCTATCGTTTCCAACTCTTGCACAAACGCCTCATACTGCGCTTCGCTCATGTTGCGCACGGGCAGGCGGAAGCCTCCGCAGTCTAAGCCAATAGCCCGCATATAGGCTTTGCCTGTGGCGATACCGCCGTATTTGCCCAATAACCGCACGATTTCGATTGACTTCTCTTGTAAACGCTTAGCTTTCGGTAAATCGCCGGCATCGAAAGCCGCCATGATTTGGTGGTACAAAGGAGCGGCATAGTTGAAAGTACTACCCACACCGCCCCGTGCGCCCATGGCCATACCACCGAGCAGCACTTCGTCCCAGCCCCACAAGATGTCGTATTTGCCATCGGCAAAATTCAGACATTGGTTGAACTCCATCATGTCGTGGTGGGTGTATTTGATGCCCCAAAAATTGGGTAGCTTGCCGTCTATGTGTTCCAAAAACTCAATCATCGAAACACTCACGCCCGTCAGTACAGGTATGTGATAAAAGTACAGGCCAATGTTGGGAGCGGCCTTGCCGACTTCGATGCAGATTTGAGCGAGGGTTTCGGCTTTGTTCAAAATAAAATAATGGGGTGCCAGCACCGCTACGGCATCATAGCGTAGGCGTTGGGCCAACTGCGCCAGTTCTTTCATTTCCTGTACCGAGTTGCCGCCCACCATGGCGATTTTGAGCAATCGGTGGTCGGTTACTTGCCCCCAAGCCTCGATGACTTCGGCTTTTTCGGCATAGCTCAACGATACGCCTTCGCCGGTCGAGCCTGCTACAAACACGCCTTTGAGTTGATGATGAATGAGCATATCGGCATAGGCAGGGATGACAGCCAAGTTCAGGCTGCCGTCGGGGTGCATGGGAGTAAAGGTGGCGGCGATGAGGCCGTGAATTTTTGGAATCATTTTTTAAAAAATTTAGGACTAAAAATTTAATATTACCCTAATTCACGCTAATTTAGCTAATCTATTACCCTAATTCACGCTAATTTAGCTACTATGTCATTTACATACATACCTCGGCAGCTATTGTCTGTGCTACGAGAACGGCTCATAGAGTCGTCGAAAATCATTGTTTTATATGGTGCAAGGCAAGTCGGAAAAACTACGCTTATTCGGCAAGTGTTAGCCGATTTGCCCTACAAAACGCTATCTATCAACGCCGACGAAAAACGCTACACAGACGTGCTTTCGAGTCGGGATTTTGCCCAAATGCAACGCTTGGTTGGGGGATATGAGTTATTGTTTATTGACGAAGCCCAGCGGATTCCTGACGTGGGCATTAACCTCAAAATTTTGCACGATGCCTTGCCTGCACTCAAAATCATCGTTACGGGATCGTCGGCATTTGAACTCTCTAACCGAACCCAAGAACCCCTCACAGGTCGTACTTGGACATATCGGCTTTTTCCGATTGCTTATACCGAGCTTCGCCTACTTTATAATCCCTTTCAACTCGATGCTCAACTCGAAGCACTTCTGCTGTATGGCAGCTACCCTGAAGCCCTCAATCTGCCTAACCAAACTGACAAGGTACAGTTTTTGCACGAACTTAGCACAGCGTACCTTTACAAAGACGTACTCGAAATAGCCAGCATCAAGCATACTCATAAACTCCAACAACTGCTACGGCTACTGGCATTTCAAGTAGGGACGCAAGTATCGCTCAATGAACTTGGCAACGCCCTCCAAATGAGTAAAGACACAGTAGCGCATTACATTGACTTACTCGAAAAATCATTTGTCGTTTTCCGTTTGTCTGGTTTTAGCAGAAATCTCCGCAAAGAGGTCGTCAAAATGGACAAAATTTATTTCTATGATTTAGGTGTGCGAAACGCCCTCATCAACAATTTCAACCCACTTACACTTCGCAACGATGTAGGTGCCTTATGGGAAAACTTCTTGATTTCGGAGCGGCGCAAGCACAATGCCTACCAAAACAGATTTGTCAATACCTACTTTTGGCGCACCTACACAGGTGCCGAAATAGACTACCTCGAAGAAGCCAATGGTATGTTGGCGGGTTTCGAGTTTAAGTATTCCGACAAATCGCCCAAAGCCCCTGACTCATGGCTCAAAACCTACCCGGAAGCCACTTTCAAGGGTATTCATCGGGGCAATTACGACACTTTTTTGGGTTAAACTCACCCATACACCGTCAGTCCTGCCAGCGATTTGGGTTTTTCGGGTAAAAGCAAGCTAAAAACATACCCCAGCACCACACTCGATACTAAGCCTGTAAAAGCATACATCAACAGATTGAGCGGTGTGTAGGCTTGCACCCAAAACTGTATCAAACTGCTCAAAATCAGCCCCATGACCACCCCTTTGCCGTTGGCACGGGTCGTGAAAATGCCCAGCATAAATACCCCGCCAATTCCTCCCGTAAACAGCCCCAGCAAGGTATTGAACTGGTCCCAGAGTGAATAGGCTTTGGTTTGAGCCATGAGCAAGGCGATGACCGTGCCAAACACCCCCACGCCAAACGTAACCCAACGGGCAGTTTGGAGGTATTTCTTTTCGGGCAAATGGGGAGCGAAGGGTCTGAACAAGTCGTTGGTAAAAACCGTGGCCACGCAGTTTACGCTGCCGTTGAGGCTGCCCATGGCTGCCGCAAAAATCGCCGTGATGACCAGCCCTGCTACGCCCGTTGGCAGTTCGTTTACGATAAACCACGGGTAAATCGTATCTTGACTATCGAGGGCGATGTTTACTTTTTGGGGGTATTGTTGATAAAACAGGTACAGCAGCGTGCCAATGCTGAAAAAAATCAATGTCGAGGGCACGGTCAGCCACGCTCCCAGCCGCAGGCTATTCTCGGCAGTGCGCTGGTCGGGGGTGGTCAGGTAACGTTGCACTACGGTCTGGTCGCAGCCGTACTGAATGATATTGAGCGAAAACCCACCGATAAGCACCACCCAGAAAGTGGAGGAAGTCCAATCGAAGCGTAAGTCAAAAACCGTCAGTTTGTCGTAGTGGTGAAGTGTATGCCAGTGGGTGTGCCAGTCGGTATTGAGGGCCAACGTGAGCAAAACCAACGAGAGCAATGCCCCACCCAACAAGATAATGACCTGCACTACCTCTGTCCAGATAACCGCTTCAATTCCTCCCAGCACTGTGTAAAAAATACTGACTACACCCATGATGAGAATCCCCGTGCGCACATCAATACCCGTAACAACCGACAGCGCAATGCTCGGCAGCAGCAGCACGATGCCCATACGCCCCAGTTGGAGCAAAATGTAAAGCATCGCCCCCAGAAAACGGGTGGGGTAGTTGAAGCGTTTTTCTAAATATTCATACGCCGAGGTGGCATTGAGGCGGCGATAAAACGGAATAAAATACCGAATCACAAAGGGCATCACCATGACTATGGTCATCAGCATAAAAAAGTACGTCCAGTCTTTGGCGTAGGTCTTTGCCGGTATCCCGATGAAGGTAATGGCACTCAATTTGGCCCCAAAAATACTCAACCCCGTAGCCCAACCGGGTATTTTTTCGCCTCCTTTGAAGTAATCGTTGGTGGACTTTTGGTGGCGAGAAGACCACCAGCCTATCCACATCATCAGCAAAAAATACAGTGCCAGCACTACGTAGTCGAGGGTAGCAAAATAGGTTTTTTGTTGAATCGTCCCCTGCCAAATGTCGGGTGTACGCACACCGGCTCGTATTTCGCCACTGGGCAAATAGATTTCGTTGCCCCATTTGACGGCAGTAGTCGTTACTTGCCCGGTAGTGGGCAGTTGTTGGAGGCGATACCAGCGGTCGGTAATGGTGTTGTAGAGCCAAACATCACTTGCAAAACCCGGGTGCTGATGCAGAAGTTGATTTTTTTGAGCAATAAGTTGTTGTTTTTCAGATGCCAAAACTGTGCCGTCAATGGCCCGATTCAGCCGCTCTACTTGCCGGAAGGTACGCCCGTCGTCGCCACTGATAATGAGCAGGTAGGTAGCTCCCACAGCCACGCCCGTCGCTGCCGACAGCCCTTGTAGCGGCAGAGGTTGGGCTTTTTTCCATGTATTTTTTTTGAGGTCGAAGCCGTAAGTGTCGGCATAAAATGTGCTGATGCCGTCGGTATTTTTGCGCCTCCCTCCTACCAAATACAGCGACGCTCCGTCGCCATTCGACTGTATTCCTCCGGCTGCGTGCGAAACAGCCACAGGCAAGTTGGGGAGTTTTTGCCAGCCTTTTTGTATTTGGGCAAGGTCAAGAAACCAAAAAAGGTCGGTCGTTTTAGCATCGGTTTCGCCGCCAGCGAGATAAATTTTTTGATTTTTTTCAGCTACCATTGCGTTGCTCAACGGCACGGGCAAAGGCGGCAAAGTTTGGCGGTCGAGGTGGTGAGTGCCGGCGTTCCATGCCAACAAAAAAGCATCGGTCAGCCTGCCGTTTTCGTTTTCACCACCCAAACAAACCACCCCTTCCGATGTAGAAACACTCATGCCATACGCAACAGGCTGTAGCAACGAATCTTGAACAGCCACCGGAATAAGGGCATTGTTTTGTTTCAAAAAAACAGAAATGGTGCGATGAAAAACCTTTTTGCCACCTTGCCAAGGCATTTTATCGGAAAAATTGGCACCCCCTGCCACAATCATCGCCTCATGGTGTACACCTACAAACGCCCCCGCCACACCGAGTGAAGGCGAGGTGGCATTGGCCGATAAACTACCCGCTTTCTGCCAAACGATTTGGGGGTCTTGGGCCTGTATTTGAGCAGCCGACAAGAAAAATAAAGACACTAAAAGCGGTAAGAAGCGTATCACTTGCGAAGTATGGTTTGGTTGCCGACAACTATGTGTCCTATGTGCCTATGTGGTTGAAAGAATAATTTCTTATACTAAAACCTCATAGGTTTGAAAAAAATTAGCTTTATAACCTATTGATAATCAAATAAAACCTATGAGGTTTTTTCGCAATTCAATTTTGAACGAGATTAATATGTGGTTGAAGGAATAATTTCTTAAAAAGAAGGGAAACGCAGGGCATTCCCCTTCTAAGAATTTAACCTATGATGAATAACGAAACAAAAAAATCAATACCCCGGTGTCTGCTTCAATTTGGGGTCGCTGTTGAGCATCGAAACCGTAATAGGCAGTAGCAATTTGTGCGACTGGGCGGCTGTAAGGTAAGCAGGATTGATGTTTTTGTAAACAAAAGCATCGCCTGCCCGCCGCAAAGTCCACCACCTACGCCCCTCACCGATAAACTCCCGTAGGTCTTCTTCCAGCACAGCGTCCATGTTGGCGGTGGTCGAGCCGCTCACAAAGGGTGTAAAACCTGCACCGTAAGCCCTTTGCCGAATGGCATCAATCTCCGCTTTGGGGCTTTCGCCCAATTTGGTTTTGACTTCTGCCAACAGTAAAAGTACATCAGCATAACGATAAATAGGGAAATCGGTATCGTAAATTTGTGAGGAACTGATAGGGTCGGCTCGCCCGATGAACTTCGTAAACATGATACCCCGCAGTGCAAAAGGGGCGGTGTTGTTGTGCATCGTACGAAACGTATTGCGAATGCGGGTGTCCACAGGAGTAGTGCTGGAAAGGCGTGTGATCATAGCTTGCGACAGCCCCACACGACTCGCCCCCGCCACAAACGGATATACCGAAACAATGGTGGTGGGGGTGGTAGGGTCGAAGATGAGCGTGGCTCGCTGGGTGGTATTGACCAAAATATTGGCGTAGCTACCCAAACCAGCTTGGTCCCGCTCGTAGCTGAGGGCAAAGATGATTTCACGGTTGCCGGTTTCTTTTAGTGGGTCAAACACATCGGCATAGTTAGCTTGTAAGCCAAACAAAGGGTTGGTTCTGACTTCTTCGAGGGCTGCTTTGGCGGTGTTGAGGTCGGCATTGCCACCGTTGAAATGAGTAGCCGACCAACTATATACATCGCCTTTGAGGGTGAGCGTTGCGGCACGGTTCCAATACACCCTTTTGGTATTGTTGGGGTTGGCGGGGGTGGCATAGCTCACCGTGTTGCCTATGATTGCCATAGACGAATCAATATCGGCTTTGATTTGCCGCATCACGTCGGCAGCGGGAGAGCGTTCTTTGTAAAGTGTAGTCAAATCACCGATTTCTTCAATGGGTGTGGTAGTAAGTGGTACGTCGCCCCAAGTGCGCAGCATGGTATAGTAAATGTATGCTCGTAGTCCAAACATCTCGCCCCGATAGCGGTTTCGGCTGGCAGCATCTAAGGGTGCTTTCGGGAACAGCTTGATGACCGTATTGACCCGATTGAGCAAGCTATAAAAGCCTCCCCAGTTGTTGAGGGGAGCATTGGCAGCGTTGAAATCTTGCCCCCAAAATTGCCGAAAGGTGGGTTCTTCTGACTCCGTGAACAGCCCATTGGCCCAAATTTCAGAGCGCATTTCGCCCATTAAAAAAAGGTTGGCTTGATAACTCCGCAAACTTGCATACACGCCGTTGTAGAGAGCATACGCCGACGACGCATCGGCCAAAATGGCGTTGGGGTCGAGGGTGGTTTCGGGGCGTACTTCCTCCAAACGCTCTTGGCAGCCTACCATACCCAGCAGCAAGCAAACTACCGAAATTGTAATTTTTATACTTTTTTTCATTGTCTTAAATGCGTTTTTGATTAAAGCGTTGCATTGATACCCAGTGTAAAAGTGCGAGGCAGAGGAAACTTGCCGTTGTCGAAGCCGCCCACTTCGGGGAATGTGCCAGAATACTTCGTAAAATACACCAAGTTTGACCCTGCGGCATATACTTTCAGCCCTTTGATGCGGTTTTTGAGCCATTTGCTCAGTTGTTGGCTGGATACGTCGTAGCTCAACGTTACTTCTCTCATGGCCAAATAGTCGCCTTTTTCCCAGAAATTGGCCGGAGGAGTACCCGACCCTGCCCCAGTTTCGTAGTTGCGTCCATAGTTGGCCCACATATAGCGAGGCAGATTGGCATCAGGGTTTTCGGGAGTCCAAGTATTTTTTACGTCAATGGTGCTGTTTTGCGAACCTTGCACTTGGCTGAGTCCTCGCATACGGATTTGGTTCATCACCACAAACCCCAAAGCATAGTCAAACTGCCCAAAGAGCGTGAAGCCTTTCCAGGCAAGGTTGGTCGAAAAGCCGCCTTGTACCGTAGGAATGGTGCGACCTACGAACACAAAATCACGGGTGTCGAGTGTATCGTTGTTGTCAATGTCCCGCCAGCGAGCATCGCCGAGTTGTTTGAGGCGTTTGTTGGTAGTGGGCAAAAACAAGTTGGCTAATTTGGCCTTTTCGTCGAGTTGAGCTTGGGTTTTATATACTCCGTCAAAAATCGGCGCATACACTTCGTCAAGTCCTACCCGATAGCCTTCTTGAAGGCCCGAAACCCACTCGTAAGTGCCAGTTTGAGGATTCCATACCCGAATGGCACTTTGACGATTTCGCTCTAAACCATTGGGCAATAGTTTTTTGGTAAAGTTCTTGACATGGAAGAAGTTGGCACTGACATCAAGGCTCAATCCGTTGGCGTTTTGGGGACGAAGCACATTGGCTTTCAGCTCCAACTCAACGCCTCGGTTTTCGAGCGTGGCCAAATTGGTGTTGTAGGCACTGAATCCTGTCCAGGCCGGAATCGCAATGCTCTGGAGTTTGTCATAAACATCTCTGATGAAATAGTCGGCCAATAGAGTGATTCTATTTCGGAACAAGCCAAGGTCCACGCCAAAGTTGAGCGTGGTAGTACGCTCCCAGCGTAAGTTGGGGTTTACGAAGTTGGTTTGGGCATACGCTCCGATGCCGTTGTAAAGCCCCAAATTGACAAACTGCTGTACCGTACCGAAGTCGCCCGATGCCAGCGTACCGTTTTGCCCCCAACTGAGGCGAGTTTTGAAGGTCGAGACAACATTGCTTACAGGCAGGTTGCGGAAAAAGTCTTCGTTGTGGGCGTTCCAACCAAACGACACTCCCGGAAACAGCGTGTAGCGGTTGTCGGGGTTAGTTAGTTGCGATGTGCCGTCGTAACGCAGGTTAAAATTGACCAAAAAACGATTGTCAAAATTGTAATTGGCTCGTCCAATGGCCGAAGCGAAGCGATTCCAGCTATCCACGCCCGACGACGCACGGGTTTCGATAAAAATGGCATTGGTCAAATAGGGCAGTTCGTCAGAGGCACTGCCAATCCCCGACCCAGACTGATTGAATTGCTTGAAGTGGAAAAATTCGCCTCCTCCCAACAGGTTGATGCTGTGTTTGCCGAAAGTTTTGGCATATTGCAAAAAGCCATTGTATTGGTACTGCTGTGCTCTTACATTGGAAAACGAAGCAGACCGTGCGGCATTGACTGCCCCAAACGTTCCTGCTTGAAACAACTTATTGAAATTTTGCGCATTGGTATAGCGCAAAAATCCCGACCCCGACACGAGTACTTTGAGGTCGGAGGTAAGGGCGTATTCTAGATTCAACGCTCCCGAAAAACGCTGCTCTTGGGTAGTACGAATAAACTTACCACTCAAATAGCGAGGGTTTCCGAGCGAGCCGCCGTCCACGCCGGGGAGGATTTCGCCAGTGATGTCGTGGGTGAGGCGCACAGTAGGGGCAATGCCCGCAAAACGCTGAATAACCCCCTCATCGCCCGCCAAGTACGTGGGGTTTCCTACGGTGCTGTAAGCGGCCATGTTGGTCGTAATTTTGAGATTTTTGTTTATGTTCAGCCCACCGTTGAAGTTGAGATTGAGGCGTTTGAGGTCGGAGCCAATCAGAATCCCCACGTCTTTGATTGCCCCCACACCCAGCGAAAAGTTGCTTTGCTCATTGGCACCCGATACATTGAGGTAATGCTCTTGAAGATTGCTGGGTTGTAATATCAGGTCTTCCAACTCCCGCTGGGTAGTACCTCGGTACAAAATGCTATCTACTTGGCTGGCATTGAAGGGGTTGGGATCCACCAGCAGACTCCACTTGGGGTCATTGAGGAGTTGGCGGTTGGTGTTATTGACAAACTGCGTAGAATACAGCCCGTTGGGTTGTGCAAAGCCAGAGTTGGCGGCAAACCCCCACGCCCCCGTTACTTGGTTGCGGGTGTTGTTCATTTCGCTGGTGTTGTTGTCGGCTTGTGCCAGCAAAAAACGATTGCGAAGCCCGATGCGATTCCAGCGAATGTAGTCTTCGGGGCTGAGGTATTGCAGGTTGTTGCGCCGCACGTAGTTGGTGGCGTGGCGCAGGGTGTATGTTACTTGTGTACGCCCCTGTTTGCCTTTTTTGGTTGTTACCAAAATCACCCCGTTGCCGGCCCGTGCGCCATAAATAGCCAACGAAGCGGCATCTTTCAGCACGTCCATTGACTCGATGTCGTTGGGGTTGATACCAAACAAACTCGGCACAATCACCCCGTCCACAATAAACAGCGGCGAGCCTGTGCCGTTGAAATTGGTACCACCACGCATCACGATCGTAGGCGTAGCACCAGGCTGACCTGTGTTTTGCTGCACCCGTAGCCCCGCTGCTGTACCTTGTAGGGCGGTGGCGGCATTGGTACGTGGCACCGACTGCAGCACCTTCTGATTGACCGACGACACCGACCCCGTTACTTCTCGGCGACTTTGCTGCCCATAGCCCACTACCACCACCTCGTCGAGGGTTTGGTTGTCGGGTTGGAGTACCACCGCCAGCACGGCTTGTGTGCCTACCCTCACTTCTTGTGCTTGGTAGCCCACAAAACTAAACACCAGTACCCCACCTGTGGGTACGTTGAGGGCAAACTTGCCAGTTACGTCGGTGGTGGTGCCTTGGGTAGTACCTTTCACGATGATGCTCACACCGGGTAGTTGCTCGCCGTCGGCGGCGGTTACGGTTCCTTGAACGAGTTGCTGCGCTTGGGCTGCCCATACTATTATCCAGCTTAGAATAAATAGTACATAATCTCGCCGTTTTCTCGAAAAAATAAAAGAATGATACATGGGCAAATTGATTTGTTGATTATGTATGATTTTGCAAAAGTAATAAATAATACTTAATGTCAAGAAAAATAGAAAATATTTTTTAAATTTTGTAAATAATCTTGCTTTTAGTTATTTTTTGCCGTTATTTAGCGGCATGATTCAATTTATAAATAATACTTAATGAACTATACCGACATACATACCGATTTACAATTGGCCGACAACCAAACATTAGTGGACAAAGCCGAGAGCGGGATTTTGGAGTTTTTTGGCGAGCGGCAGTACAAAGCCGGCGACGTGATTCCGAAAGAAATGGAACTGGCAGCACAATTAGGCGTGAGCCGAACCGTAGTGCGTGAAGCCGTTACACGGCTGCGTATGCGGGGGTTGCTCGAAACCCGCAAAAAACGAGGTACGGTCATCACCAACCCCGACGTGCTGGGGCTGTTGCAGAAAAATCTCTATCCAGGTATCATGGACGACGAAACCCTCCGTGATATGTTTGAACTACGCATGGTGCTCGAAATCGGCATGGGCGATTTGCTCTTTGAAAGAGTAACACAACGAGATATTGACGAACTCTATCAAATCGTAGAGAACGAACCCAGCAATACCGAAGAGATGATTTTTGATGTAGAGCAAGAAGTGAAGTTTCATGGCAAACTCTACCAAATCACAGGCAACAAAACCCTCGCCCGATTTCAGCAGATGCTCTTGCCGGTGTTTGAATACGTGCATAAAAGCGGGATTCTACGCAAGCAAATCGTCAAAAAACGCTTCGTGTCGCATCGAGGCTTAGTAGATGTGATACAGCATGGCACCCCCGAAACCTTCCGCAATGCCATGCGCAATCATTTTGAAAATCACTTTCAACGAATTTTTTAAACCTACACAAAGCCTCATAAAACTATGTTTCCTGTGTGCTTATGTAGTAAAAGCAATTGTATGAACGCACTCCTTATTTTCATCTTATTGGCCTGCCAGACAAGCGTACTGCCGCCTGCCCAAAACAACAATGCCGCCCCCACCGAAACCGTCGTCTTTCAAAACGGGCAAGACGGCTACCAGTGCTACCGTATCCCGGCCATAGTCAAAGCCCCCAACGGCACCTTACTGGCTTTTGCCGAAGCCCGCAAACTCACCTGTAGCGACCACGGCGACGTGCGCATCGTACTCAAGCGCAGCACCGACAACGGCCAAACATGGGGAAAACAACAAGTCGTAGCCGACAACGGCAACGACCAAGCCGGCAACCCTGCCCCAGTTTTCGACCTTACTGACCCCGCTTTTCCGGGTGGGCGGCTGTTCTTGTTTTACAATACAGGTACAGCCTCCGAGCAAGAAGTACGTCAGGGCAAGGCTATTCGGGAGGTTTGGTACAAAACCAGCACCGACGGCGGCAGCACTTGGAGCCAACCCGTCAATATCACAGCGCAAGTATCCAAACCCAATAAACCTGCTGTCAATCCAGCCTACAATTTCAAAGAAGATTGGCGCAGCTACGCCAACACGCCCGGCCATGCGCTCCAAATCAAACAGGGCAAGTACAAAGGGCGGATTTACGTAGCCGCCAATCATTCGGCAGGGGCTATCCAGCCGAGTTTCAGGGACTATATGGCACACGGTTTTTATACCGACGACCACGCCCGAAGTTTTAAAATCAGCCCCGACTTGGGATATGCAGGCAGCAACGAGGCCATTGCCGCCGAAACCTCCGACGGCAGCCTGCTTTTCAACTGCCGCAACCAATCGGGCGATGCCCGCTACCGGATTCAAGCCTTCACCAAAAATGCCGGTGAAACTTGGGACGAAGTAAAAGTAATGACCGACCTGCCCGACCCTGTTTGTCAAGGAAGTATCATAGACTATCAGTCACCCAAGGGTAAAAAAATATTACTTTTCAGCAACCTCAACAGCCAGTCGAAGCGAGAAAAACTCACCCTACGCACCAGCACCGACGACGGGCGCACTTGGTCAGCAGGCAAAGAACTCTACGGCGGCTCGGCGGCTTATTCTGATTTGGTCATTCAGCAAGACGGTAACATCGGCGTTTTATACGAGAAAGACGACTACACCAAGATAGCGTACATGAGCTTCAGTTATGAGTGGTTGGAGAAACAATAAACAAATGAATCCTTCTGACTATCAAACCCTTTATCGTGATACGCTTCTTCACGATGTACTCCCTTTTTGGCAGCAGCACTCCTTAGACAAAATTCATGGAGGGTATTTTACCTGTCTTGACCGTAGCGGGAAGGTCTATGACACCGACAAATTTATCTGGCTACAAGGCCGGCAGGTTTGGACGTTTGCGATGCTCTACAACCGCCTCGAAAAACGCGCCGACTGGCTTGAAGTAGCCCAGCATGGTGCTGATTTTTTACTCAAAAACGGACGAGCCGCCGATGGCAGTTGGTATTTTTCGACCACCCAAAGCGGTGCACCCCTCGTACAGCCCTACAATATCTTCTCTGATTGCTTCGCTACGATGGCGTTTGGGCAGTTGGCACAAGCAACCCAAAATGCACAGTTTGCAGAGATAGCCGTCCAAACTTTCAAAAAAATATTAGACAGACGACATAATCCCAAAGGTCAATGGAATAAGGTAATTGCTGAAAGCCGCCCGCTCAAAAACTTTGCCCTGCCGATGATACTCTGCAATCTGGCATTGGAAATTGAGCCGCTGCTTGCTCAACAGCTCGTGGAGCAAACCATCGCTGAATGTATTGATGAAGTCATGGAGGTATTTTATGACCCTGCATCGGGCTGGGTACGCGAAAATGTAGGCCCAGACGGCACGTTTTCGGATTGCTTCGAGGGGCGACTACTCAACCCCGGTCATGCCATAGAGGCAATGTGGTTTATCATGGACCTGGCCAAGCGACAAAACGACGCTGCCCTCGCTCAAAAAGCCGTTGATATAACCCTACATACACTCCAAAATAGTTGGGACGAGCAGTACGGCGGAATTTATTATTTTCTTGACCTCAAAGGCTACCCACCTCAACAGTTGGAATGGGACCAAAAACTCTGGTGGGTACACCTCGAAACCCTCATCGCACTACTGAAAGGGTATCGCCTTACCCAAAACCCTGATTGCTGGAAGTGGTTCGAAAGAGTACATGACTACACTTGGGCGCATTTCCCAGACCCCGAATTTGGCGAATGGTATGGCTATTTAAACCGACGCGGCGAAGTCCTTCTTCCACTCAAAGGAGGCAAATGGAAAGGCTGCTACCACCTGCCTCGTGCGCTATATCAATGCTGGCAGGTATTGGAGCATCTTCAAAAATGAGTCTTCTCTCCCATCTCTATTTTTTGTTTCAAATCTGACGGTACACATAAAAAAGTATCTCGTCAGACTGAAAAAAAAGTTATTTTGTAAAGGCTGAAGCCTTTGCAAAATAACTTTTCTATTATTGATTTGGTAAATATCAAAAGCCACAAATTCTTTCATAAATCTCACAGATAGATAAGTTTTGGGCCAAATCGAATGAAAAATTTAACACTATTCAAATTTTTTTTTAAACAATTTTTATTGACTTGGGTTTTAAATTTTGGATTAATATAAACATTTTTTCTGATTTTTTTTGCCCTTTTAAATTAGTGTAAAAAATACACTAAAAAAACCTTTTAACATTTAAACCCAGTCATTAATGATGAAAAAACTATCCATTTTGGGGGTACTGATGCTGATAGGGTCGGTACTTCTACACGCCCAAAACCGTGTAACAGGGTCGGTAGTCGCTGATGCTGATGGGAGTCCGTTGCCGGGAGTCAATATTACCATCAAAGGTACTACGTCGGGTACAACCACCGATGCCAATGGCAGATACGCCATCAGTGTACCTGACAAAGGAAAATTGGTATTTAGTTTTATTGGCTATCTGAGTCAAGAGGTTACAGTCGGCAAAAGCAATGTCATAGACCTTCGGCTTTCGGCAGATACCAAACTACTCTCGGAAGTAGTGGTAGTGGGGTATGGCTCACAGGTAAAGCGAGATGTAACGGGAGCTATCTCCACAGTTCGTGGGGCTGATATTGCCCAAGTACCAGTACCGAGTTTTGATGCGGCATTGCAAGGTCGTGCGGCAGGTTTGCAGGTTTCGCAAGCGGGTGGGGCCCCTGGGAGTGTGGTACGTGTGCAAGTGCGTGGCACAGGCTCTATTTCGTCGGGTACGGAGCCGTTGTATGTCATTGATGGTATGATTGTGTTTCAAGACATTGCGGGCATTGCTGGTGGAAGAAGTAACAACTCCCTCAACCCCTTAGCCAACATCAATCCCAACGACATCGAGTCCATCGAGGTGCTCAAAGATGCTGCTGCCACAGCTATATATGGTTCGCGTGGAGCCAATGGGGTCATCATCGTAACCACCAAAACAGGAAAAAAAGGCCAAGCACGTACTACGGTTGATTTCAATCAAGGCGTGTCCAATGCCGTCAATCTAATTCCTTTTGCCAATGGCCAGCAATGGCTTCAAACGGTAGATCAAGCTCGCCAAAATTCGGTTGGATTTGGGATTCCAGCGGGTCAAGAACGCTTTGATCCTTTAGTTTTGTCAAACAACAATTTGCCAACCCCCGCTGGTATTTCGGGTCCGCAGTTTGGGCCACTCACCACATGGACACGTACTTTGGCCGAACAAACCAATACCGATTGGGTGGGGGCATTGCTACAACAAGGTAGGGTAACAGAGGCCAATCTTTCGACCAGCAATGGCTTTGACCGAGGAGGATTCTTCATTTCGGGGCAATACCGCGACGAGGAAGGTATATTGAAAACCCACCGCCTCCAACGCTACGCATTCCGCGCCAATTTGGACTTTGCAGTAAGTGAAAAAGTAAAAGCAGGTGCCAAAGTTACCTTTAGTTATTTAGACTTCAACCAGCCTCAAGTAGGTATAGGCAACAACGGTGGCGGCGTAGGGCGACAAAACTTTGGTGCTACCGGGGGCTGGGCACAAGCCAATGCAGGTTCTCTCCCCATCATGCCTATTTTCAATCCAGACGGCACTTATTTTGACCCCCTTCGTGGGCGTAATGTAGTGGCAGGACAAGACCCCAACAACTTCAGCAATCGTACCAATCAAAACCGCACTATCGGTACTGCCTTTTTGGAATATCGCGTTTTCAAAGATTTGTCGCTGCGTGGAGAGGCTTCGGTAGATTTCCTCAACTCCAATTCGATTTATTGGACATCAGACGTAATCCGCTACAACCGAGTTGGTGAAGAACAAGGCCGTTTTGTCAATAATCGAAATTTCAATGGCTATGCTACTTATACCAAACGTTTTGGCGAAGACCACGATTTGCAGGTGGTAGCCGGTACCGAAGTGCAAAAGATAGTTACGCGCCGTCAAGACTATGCTTATGAAGGCTTGGTAGGCTCACAGCAAGAAATAGGCGAGATTGCCAATGGTGCTACCCAATTCATCACAGCGGTTTCGGGCATTTTTGGCGATCGCTATTTCCTGTCTTATTTTGGAAGAGCCAACTACAAATTCAAGGACCGCTATTTATTTGGTTTGAGTTTCCGACGTGATGGCTCGACTGCCTTCGGTCCCAACAACCGCTTTGGTAATTTCCCCGCTGCGTCGGCTGGTTGGATCATTTCCAACGAAAAATTTGCCCAAAATGGTTTTCTTAGCAAGTTCAATTTGCTCAAAGTACGGGCAAGCTATGGCATCACCGGAAACGCCAATATCCCCAGTTTTGCCTTCCTCAACAACTTCATCAACTGGCCGGTGTATGGCAATGCCCCTGCTTTAGGACTTAGTGTATTGGCCAACCCCAATATCACTTGGGAGCAGAACCGCCAGTTTGATGCGGCTTTGGAATTTGGAATACTCAACAACCGCATATCAGGGTCGGTGGGATACTACAATAGACTTTCGCAAGATATGTTACTGAACGTACCCGTAGCCCCCAACATCGGTATAGCTTCGGGTAGCCCGTCGGTCATCACCAACATCGGCGACCTCCGCAATAGTGGATTTGAGTTGCAACTTAGTTCGGTCAATATCAACAAAGGAGGCTTCCAATGGCGTACTGATTTGAATTTCTCGACCGCCCGCAACCGTGTGGAGCGTCTGACTCCTCAGTTTGAAGTACTTCCCAGCGGAACACTCCCTGTAGCAGTAGGGATTCAATCGGGCGTAGGTATTACCCAAATCGGTGGGCAGTTGGCTACCTTCTATCTGGCCGAATACGCAGGTTTAGATGCTCAAGGCTATGAAACTATTTTTGAGATTGACCAAAATATTTTGCGTCAAACAGGCCGCACCGTCAAAACTGGAAACGTACTTCGTGCTACCCAACAAAATATCAATGCCAACCGTATCGTACATGAAGGTAAAACCAGTATCCCGACTTGGTTTGGAGGCATCAACAATACCTTTAGCTACAAAGGCATAGAACTGACAACCTTGTTTACCTTCCAAGGAGGCAATTACATTTACGACGGGCACGAGGAACTGACTTCGTATGTGCGTACCGGGACAAACAACATCAGAGCCAGTGTGATTGGCAATACGTGGACTGAACAAAATCAAAATGCTATTTATCCACGTCTTACTTGGAATATGCGCGACAACGCTTTAGATGCTCAAGGCCGCCCTGCTCCCCAAGTATTGGGTACACGTACTACAAGATTCTTACACAAAGGCGACTTCCTACGGCTTCGTACCTTGCAAGTGGCCTACAACTTGCCACGAAGCGTTACGCAGCGTCTAAAACTTCAAAATGTCAGGGTCTATGCCAATGGCCAAAACCTATGGACTTTGACCCAATTCCCCGGACTTGACCCCGAAATGGTAGTGCTGGGGGGCAATCAAGACCGCAACCTCAATCAGGGCTTAGTTGGCAACTTACCCCTTCCTCAAGTGCGCACTTGGAACGCAGGTTTGAGTATTACTTTCTAAATATAGTTTCACCAAAAAATTTTAGAAAATGAAAAAGACATTCAAATATATTTTCACTTTGTTTTTGGCAGGAAGTCTTTCGTCTTGTGGCGAAGAGTTCTTTGATTCAGCCCGCCAGCAGTCCAATATAGCCTCTGACCGTTGGGGAAGCACCCAAGATTTGGAACGCCTGATAGCTGGTGCCTACTACGGTATCAGTAGCTATGAGGGCTTCAGAGGCATACATGGCTTACAAATGGTACACGAAGCCCTGATGTCGGACATCGGACTACTGCACACTGCCGGTGTAACCGACGATTGGCAAACTGATGTCTATAACCGCCGCAATGCGCGCAACGACATTCCTCTCTATGCGTGGATGTGGCGTGGGGCTTACCAAGGGGCTGCTTTGGCCAATGAGGTCATCGGCTGGATAGAAACCAATGGAGCTTTCAAAGATCAGCAAGGCCCCGTTTGGACTGACCGTATTTTGGGAGAGGCTTATTTCTTGCGTGCATGGATTTATTTTACGATGGTGAGGATTCACGGCCCGGCCTACGGTGCCAACAACTCCGCTCCTTCTATCATTCTCAATATCACACCTTCCAAAGAAGGATTTGCCAATCCTCCACGTGCATCGGTGGAGGCTGTTTATGCCCAAATTCTCAAAGATTTGGAAAATGCGGTTCGGCTTTTGCCCGAAACCTACAACGCCCAACGCGACCCGATAGACTACCAAGACCGCGCCCAGCGTGATGCAGCTCGTTTTCTTTTGGCAAGGGTTCATTTCCAAATGAAAAACTTTGCCAAAGCCAAAGAAATGTGCGATGCCATCATCAGCGGCGGGCGTTTCAACCTCTCCGAAGCTCCTATCGAAGCATGGAACAAAACAGGCACTGGCCAAAGAGGTAGGGAAGTAGTATGGCAGTATGTGCAATTCAACACGGCCCAACAACAATGGAAATCGTCTCCGGTGGGGAGTTATCTTGGCTTTCAGGCACGTGGCAACAACAACATCAACGGTGGCCGTACTATCTCGGCAAGTGATGCTTTCCTTTCTGCAGTAGGCTGGACACCCAGTACCTTCCAAATCACTGCGCTACCATCAGGACGGCCACCGGCAGTGTTGGGCAATGGGAATAACTTTGTCATCAGTGGAAACCCTGACCTTCGCCTTCAGCAACTTTGGAGGGCTATACCTGCGGGTTTTGACCCACGCGCCGAATATACTTCTTACAATCGCACATTTGTATGGTGTAACAAATGGAACCGCACTCCGACAGGCGTAAACAACAACTTGTTTAGTTTGCCTTTTATGCGGCTGGCCGAGATTCACCTGACTCGCTCTATCATTCGTTTTCGAGAAGGCGATAGAAACGGAGCCGCCGAGGATTTGAACATCGTCCGTCGTAGGGCAGGGCTTCCAGCGATTGCTGCCGCCAACCTCACCGAAAACGACATTCATACAGAGCGTATGAGGGAGTTGGCTTTTGAAGAAGACCGTACTTATTATTTGCAAGCCCTCAACCTCTCTATTCCTGCGGGGGATCGTGAAGGTGCGGCTCCCCTCCCATGGAACGCGCCTAACTTTGCAATGCCAGTACCAGCTATCGAAGCTGATCTCAATCCGAGTGTTAGAAACTAAAAAAATCCTGAAAGACTTCCTCATGTCCATTATGGGGGAGTCTTTCTTTTTTTGACCGTAATATCTCCGATGATACACCCTATTAGACGCTTACTATTCCTTACCCTTTTTTTTAATTCGTTTTACATTTTTGGCCAAAACGACCCTTATTTTACCCAACTTTATGACTCTCTGCATGATTCTCCTATGCAGCAGAAGTTTCGCAGAATAGCCCCTATGCCGGCGGGTGTGGTGTATGTGCAAGCACCCAACGAAGGGGAGCGCGAGATGCGTCAGCATTTCCAAACAATGAAAAGATTGGGCTTCAATGCGCTCAAACAAATCATGCCCTTGCCTACCTGGACAATCGAGCAAATTTCGCTCATCGCTCTGGAAGAAGGTATTATTCCGTGGTGGTATGGCGAAGGTGGCTACGAAGAAATCACCGATGCGCTGCTCCAAAAGCTCGGTATAGACAAAAGTCTGCCCATGAGCACTCTCCTCCAACACCCCAAAATGATTGATTATCAAAAGTCCGTTTTGAAAAGACGAATAGAGCGCACTCAAGCCTATATCGAAAAATCACCTGATAAAAAATTCATGCGAGTTACGAGTGTTGCGTTCGACCCCGAAATCGGTGGTAGAGGCGTAGAACTGACTGAAAAAGGCGAAAAACTTTTTTTGGAATGGCTCAAACAACGTTACCAAACTGTCGAAAACCTCAATCGGGCTTGGAATCAATACCATGCCGGGCTTTTCTTGAACGAACACCGCCTGCTGACCGACTGGGACGACGTGGCACGAAACTGGCGCAATATCACGGGACGGGAGTACAACCATGTCAAAGACATTTACAGGTTTAAGGTAGAGCATAACCTTAAACGTATCGAAGAATCGGCCAAAGAGTTCAATGCCTTCGACCCACAAGCTCCCTATCGAGGAGGGGGCGAACTGGCCGTTTTTCACCCGTTTGCATGGTACAGTGTGGACATGGAAGGCATCGCCGATGTTTTGAAAAAATATGGCTCGTTTTATCCTTCCATGCACTTTTCGTGGCATTATAATCTTGTGAAAGGTGAGGTAACAAAATCTCTCTACCAACAAGCAGCCTTGATGAACGATTTCAACAAAGGGGGCTGGACAGGTGGCTGGGAAAGCACCGGGGGGCCTCAACAACTCGACGGTGAGAAAAACCCCGGACATGAAAATTCGTACTATGTAGGCGAGGGCGAAGTGATGCAGCTTTATTTGAGCCAACTGGCTGCCGGCTTCAAAGGCTTCGGAATCTGGTGCTGGAATCCTCGTACTGCCGGCAAAGAAGGAGGCGAATACAGCCTTCTCGACCGAAACGGCCAACTGACCGACCGTGCTGTAGCCATCGGAAAACTTGGCCAAGCCATGCAAAAGTACCGTTTTGAACTTTGGAACGCCCACAAAGAACCACTCGTGGGAGTTTTGTACGACTGGGAAAACGAAGCCACTTGGGCAGCCATGAGTATCCCCGGACGTGAAGATTTTCGATTTCAACCTGTCAAGGCTCGTATAGGCATCAGTAACTGGCTTATTGAAAATAACGTGCCTTATGAGTATGTAACACCCAAAGATTTGAGCAGAGGTCTTGCCCCACGCTACAAGGTGATTTATTTACCCGCTATGCTTTCAATCCGAAAAGATTTGTTGCCTATTTTGAAAAAATATGTCGAACAAGGCGGACGTTTGGTCATGGACTTACCTTCAGGCTGGTACGACGAGCAAACCGTACTTTTGCCTACCGGAAAAGGCTCTGATTTTGAACAACTTTTCGGTGCTTCGATTGACGATTTTCAGTACTCGGGTACCAATCGAAGCCAAACCATCAACGGAAACAACATCAAAGGATTTACTTTCAACGCCACCGCCACCCGTGCAGGAGTCATGGCACGCTACGACAATGGTAAGCCGGCTATCATGGAAAATGCCCTCGGGAAAGGCAAAGCAGTTTTATTGGGCTTTCAAGCCTCTCTCCTTCAATTTGACAAACAAAACACCTTGCCTAAACCACTTCTAAGGCAATGGATTCTTGGCACAAACACCTCACCCTATACTTGTTCCTATGCCTTAGTATATCGTTTATCCTCGCCCGAAGCAGACCATTATTTCTTATTGAATGAAGGTGCTCCCAAAACCGTCAGTCTGAATTTGAAATCGTACAAATACAAACGTTTCACCGATGCTATAAGCGGCGAAAACGTGAATCTTTCAACTCTCAAAATAGAAGCTAAAAATGGCCGTTGGATCAGGGCAGAAAAGTAAAAAAATGGATGATTAGTTTTTCTCAAAACAGTAATCTATTACCTATTTTGATTAACATATTCGACAATAACTTGAATCTGTTGTTTCAAAATCGGTAATTCTTTCTGAACAACACCCCAAAGAATTTGAGTACTTACGCCAAAATATTCATGCACAATTATGTTCCGAAATCGTTTAATCGGCTGCCACTCTACTTCAGGGAATTTGTCTTTCAAAGCATCAGAGATTGCGGCAGTAGCTTCACCTATGATTTCCAATTGTCTGCGCGATGAAGTTTACTGTTTACAAAATCCTCAAAAGGCATCGAATCCAAAAACGACTCTATGTCTTGAATAGCCTCCAAAATATGCAAAAGCCTTTCATAGTCGCCAAACTTACGCCTCATAGATTAGAATTTTCTCTTTGTCAATGATAGATTTAAAGTGTTCGGAAATACCATCGGTGGCTACTAAATCAATTTTTTTATTGAAAATATTTTCTAAAGAGTCCATAATTTTGATATATTCAATCATACCTATCAATCTATCTTTATCCCATTCGACCAGAATATCAATATCACTATCGGACGTAAAATCACCTCTTGCAATGGAACCGAATACATAAGCTTTTTTGACTGGTTTATCTTTCCAGAAATCAGCCAACTTATTTTTTATATAGCTGATAAAATTTTTCATTTTCAGAATTTTTATCAAAAGTACAAATCAAAAAGTAGTTTCTCTCAATAGTTTTTGACCAAAAATTTATATATCCTACATGAATAATACGACGTTGTTCTTACCCAACTCACTCTAAGGACAACACTTGCCTATTCATTTTCAGCAACAAAAAAAGCTGTAAATCGTTTTGTTATAAAACAACAACGCCTCCGTACCATGCAGTTTTTAGTGGCATTTTTGGTTTGTATTTTTTTGTACGTTGAGGGGATAGCGCAGTCTTCATCGCTACCCGTAGCGGCGTATGAAAAAGAGGGGCGTTTTCTGGCTTTAGATGTGTATCGCTGGGGAAGTGTGGTTCGGCACAGGTATTATGTAGGTGATGAACTGGTATTCAGGCAGAAAGGCAAACGCCGTAAGTTTCGTGAGCAGATTGTGGCCATTACCGACAGTTCGTTTTCGTATAGCCGCTACAGCGAAGGCTTGGGCGAATACGTTTATACAGAAGTACCGCTTTCGTCGGTGCGGAAAGTACAAATTTCGCGTCGGATACCATGGGTAACGCAAGGGGCCTATATGCTCCCTGTGGCGGGTGGTATTTTCTTGTTGAGCGATACGTTTATCTATCGAGGGGGCGTAGATTTCAAAGTGCAATTTGACCCCAAATCTGCTTTGATAGGAGGAGGAATCGCTACGCTGGGGGCATTGTGCTACAAAGCCAGTTATCCAAGCTACCGCCTCAAGCGACACCGTTTGCATACGCTGAGGTTTCAGTAGGACTGCTTTCCAATAAAAAATTCATGCCTTCTCGGGCGATTTCGGTACGAGGAAACACCGAACGTGCTTGCTCCAAAAATCCACTAAAATCTTTGTATCGCGACGAAAAATGTCCAATCAACAGTCTGCCGACTTGGGCTTTGTGGGCAATAGTGGCCGCCTCACGAGCCGTAGCATGAAAGCGTGCCGCAGCTTGGTGCGCCATGTCGTCTTGAAAAGTGGCTTCATGATACACCAAGTCCACACCTTTGAGATACTCCACAAGGCGTTCGTCATAGCAAGTATCGGAGCAGTAGGCATAGCTGCGCGGTGGGGGGGCAGGCAATGTCAATTCTTGATGAGCATGGAGCAGTGTTCCGTTTTCATCAAAAATATCTTCTCCATTTTTGAGTTTTCGTAAGTATTCGTGAGGCATCTCATCAGAGATTTTTTCTTTGATGAGTTTGCGTAGATGTGGTTTTTCACGAAACAAAAAACCAGCACACGGTATTCTATGATGGAGCGGGAGAGCGTGTACGGTGAAATGTGGAGTGTCGTAAATTTGGTAAAAAAGGTCGGTTTCGACGGTCGTAAAATGCAAAGGATAGCTAAAAGGAGCCTGTGCCAACTTCGACTGCAGCGTGAGTAGTTCGTCGAGGCCACGAGGGCCAAAAAGCTGCAGAGGCTCTGTACGCCCCGACAAGCTCAAACTCGACAGTAGTCCAATCAGGCCAAAATAGTGGTCTCCGTGAAGGTGGCTGATAAAAATACCCTTGAGGCGACCGGGTCGGATTTTGTGTTCCATGAGCCTGTACTGTGTGCCTTCGCCACAATCTATCAGGTAGCAGTCGTTTTCGTAGTGGAATACTTGCGCCGACGGATAACGCCCCAGCGTAGGCGTAGCAGAACCAGCCCCCAAAATCGTAACCGAGCTATTCATCAGGGCTTTTCGCTTTGGGTGTAGCCTTCGTCGTCCATTTCGTCGTCGTTGAAATCATCGCTTTCGGCTCCAAATTCATTTTCGAGGTCATTCATAAAAACAGCATCTATCGCTTCTTCGACGCTGGGCAGAATCGTAGCATCACGGATTTTGCCTTCGATGAGTTGGTCCACAAAATCGTCGTTGTCGGATACGAGTACCATCAGCCCCAACTCTCTCGAACACAGCATATTGATTTTTTTCAAGACACTGATACCAGCACTGTCTATGAAATCGGTCATGCTGAAGTCGAGAATAAGGTTGTGGAAACCCTCACGGAATAGGTCGCGGGCTAAGGTTTCGAGGTCGGCAGCCAAAGTGCCGCCTATTTCGTTTTCGTGAACGTTGATGAGCGCGTACTGCTCGTGTTTTTGAATCGAATGGTTCATTGATAAGGTGGTGTATTTAACGCAAAATTAACGAACGCTTGATATTTTCTTTTACTCTTGCCAAAATATCTTCGGTGGGGGCTTTGACGAAGGGCGTGCCGGTTACTTTTTCATAAAGCTCAATATACCGTGCCGAAATCTGCGCCACCCAGTCGTCGGACATAGGGGGAACTGTCTGTCCTTCTTTGCCTTGGAAACCATTGGCAATGAGCCACTCTCGTACAAATTCTTTGGAAAGTTGTTTTTGAGGTAAGCCTGATTTTTGGTTTTCGGTGTACACATCGGCATAAAAGTACCGTGAGGAGTCTGGCGTATGTACTTCATCAATGAGGTAAATCGTGCCATTTTGATGTCCAAATTCATATTTGGTATCTACCAAAATCAATCCTTGCAGGGCAGCCATTTGGGTACCTCTTTCAAACAATGCCAGCGCGTACTGTTCGAGTTGGGTGTATTCCTTCTCATGGACCAAGCCTCTTTCGAGTATTTCTTCTCGAGAGATGTCTTCATCGTGGCCTTCGTGGGCTTTGGTCGTGGGGGTGATGATGGGCGTAGGGAGTCGGTCGTTTTCGCGGAGGCCCTCGGGGAGTGTTACACCACAGATGGTACGTTTGCCGGCTTTGTATTCGCGGGCGGCATGGCCTGCCAGATAGCCACGTACTACCATTTCGACGGGGAAAGTTTCGCACTTACGTCCGATGCTTACGTTGGGGTCGGGTACTTCGAGTAGCCAGTTGGGTACGATGTCGGCGGTGGCTTGTAGAAAATGGGCGGCGATTTGATTAAGGACTTGGCCTTTATAGGGGATAGCACGCGGCAGCACGACATCAAAGGCCGAAATGCGGTCGGTCGCTACCATGACCACTACATCGTCGAAACTATACACATCGCGTACTTTGCCTCGGTAAAATGCTGTTTGGCGTGGAAACTGAAAGTTGGTTTGGGTAAGTGCTTGCACGGGTGATTGAATAAATTATGAATGTTGGGTGATGAGTTTTGTTATTACGAATCAACGAAGGAATCTTCTGCCTACCATTTTCCTTTGCTATCGTCTGTCTGTAATGCGCCTTTGGGTTTTTGTTGTTGAATATACTGTATTTCGGCATTTTTGAGTGCTTCGAGTAGTATTAAAGCCTGTTCTTCTGTCATTTTGATATTTTGAAGACGGTTCAATATTTCTTTTTTCTGCTCTGACTTTTGAATTTCTTGGGAAGAAACGGTCGGAGGAGGAGGCATAGGTACAGGCGTTTTTTGAATCGTTGGCATAGCGGAAGGCGGAGTTTGTTCGTTTCCTTTGAATCTTCGTTTAAGCAGTTCGTAGTTGTAGCGTGCCGTAGCATTATTGGGGTTTTGGCGCAGGCTTTGTTTGAAGTACATCAGGGCCACCGAAGTGTCTTTTTCGGCTGTGGCAATCATGCCGAGTTGGGTGTAGGCCCGCGAGGCAAGCCAAGTATTTTTGTTTTGAGCTAAACGGGCATAATACTTGCGCGCTTTTTGATATTGTTTGGCTTGAAAATAGGCGTGAGCTAAATTAAATCTAACTTCAATTTCGTTGAATATTGATGCTTTGGCTACTATTTCAAAACCTTCGATTGCCTTGGCGTAGTCGCCTTTTAAATAAGCGGCCTGAGCTTCTGCCTTGGCGCGATTGCTACGCGAAATGGTATCGAACGAGCGATTGTCCCAAATCCAAAGCAATAAATAAACCAACAGAGAAGGAGTCATAGGCTTGGGGGGTAGCTGCCAAAAGGGGTTTTGCAAAGATAGTGTTTTTTTATTTTGGCACAGTTTTGGACATATCCTCCCCAACTACTTACATTTGAAATGATTTTACCATGAATGTGCCCATGTCTAAGTCTAAAAAAGGAGTCCCCCCTTCTCCCAAAAACCCTCCAAAACAATCGGTTGTGCCTGCCGCTACGCCGATTTTACCCAAAGAAAATACACAATCTGCTGCCTCTTCTCACCTTGCTCACCCCGTAGAAGTTAGCCCTGTTTTCAAGAAAATCTTTTGGGGTCTTGCCCTTGTCTTGCTTATCGGTATGCCAATGTTGAGTACCCAATACGGTATCACTGCCGACGAATGGGGCAACAAAGCCTACGGCGAGTTATGTTTGGATTATTTCTTGAGTGGAGGCACCAAAAAAGAAGCCCTCGACTATGCCCCTCGTGGTGGTGAGGTGATGTACTGCTACGGCCCCACACTCGATTTGGTTTCGGCAGCGATTTATCAAACCACTGGAGTCGATCCTTACACTATTCGGCATATTATGCTTTCGCTGATGGGAGTGCTTATCATGGTGGGCTGTGGACTTACGGCAAGGCTGGTCGGTGGCAACTGGCGTGTAGGAGTATTGGCGTTGATTTTTGCAATTTTTTCGCCCCGTATCTTTGGCGATTCGATGAACAACCCCAAAGACATCACTTTTGCAGCAGGCTATATCTTGACGATTTGTTTTCTGATTAAATTTCTCAAAGAACTTCCCCATCCGTCTTGGAAATCGGTAGCGGGGATTGTGGTAGGCATTGGGATAGGCTTGGGCAGTCGTGCGCCGGGGTTGGCATTGGTAGCTTACATTCCATTTTTTGTTTTGATAGAAGTATTGTTGCGTGGAGGGCTGCGTCAAACTCTCTTTTCTGACAAAAATTTACTCAAAAACGTAGCCCTCAAAACAGGTGTGGCTACCGTAGGGGGATATGTATTGGGTATTGCATTTTGGCCTTTTGCGCTGGCCAACCCATTCAAAAATCCTTTGGTAGCCCTCGATACACTTACCAATTTCCCGATCAGTATCAAGACGCTTTATGAGGGAACCAAGATTTACTCGACACAGTTGCCATGGCATTATGTACCCAAGTATATGCTGGTTTCTACGCCTTTGTTCTTCTTGTTGGGCTTGTTGGTTTTTGTATTGATTCTACCTTTTGCACGACGTTATTTCAATCAGCGGCATTTACTTATTGTCGCTTTTGTAGCATTGTTTCCATTGTTTTATGGGATTTACAAAAACTCTGCTTTCTACAATGGTTGGCGGCATACGACCTTTATTTATCCCCCATTGTTGGTGCTATCGGCTGTGGGGTTTGAGTATTTGTTCAGACGTATGTCGGGTGTGGGGGTGAAAGTCTTGACGGGACTTTTGGCTTTGTTGGTGGCGTTGCCGCTGTGGTTTATGGTCAAAAATCACCCTTATCAATACACCTACTACAACGAACTCACGGGAGGTACAAAGGGAGCATTTGGTAAATATGAAACAGATTATTTCGGGGCCAGTACCCGCGAAATCGCCGAGTGGATGAAGGCCAATATCCCCAACTTGAAAACCGATAGTTTGAAAATAGCAAGCGATTATTGGTTTCCGCTGAAAGAATATTTCACAGATTATCCTAATCTATCGTTTGCGTATCGTCGCTATTATCAACGCTCCGAGCATGATTGGGACTACGGGGTTTTTTTGACAGGGCATCTCAACCCAAGTCATTTTAGACAAGCCCAATATTTCCCGCCAGCAGGTACAATTCATAAAGTCGAAGTGAGTGGTGCGCCAATAGGGGTTGTCATAAAACGTAACGAAAAAGATGATTTCAGAGGCATTGAGTTACTAAAAGCAGGAAATGTAGCCGAAGCCCTGCCCCTGTTGCAAAAAGCCAGTCAAGCCGACCCCAACAATGAAGTGATACGACTTTATCTGGCCAATGCGTATGTCAATGCCAGTAGGCCCAACGAGGCGTTGGTAGAGTGTCAGAAGGCATTGGAGATTTTCCCTGAATATCTGGGAGCGATGACGACCATGGCTATCGCTTATATCAATCTCAATCAAAACGACAACGCGATATTCATGCTAAGTGAGGTGCTGACTCAAGACCCAACCAACCGTGATGCCGCTCAGTATCTTGCGCTGGCGTATGAGCGCAAAGGCGACCTCAACACGGCCCGTCAAATCAGGGCGCAACTTCAACAACAACAGCCGCCTCAACCCTAATTTGATGAAAAATCCCCGTAGGCTTTTAATCATTTACTTTTGTTCGGGATTTGCGGCTTTGCTTTATCAAATAGTATGGCAACGCTGGTTAGTGTTTTATACGGGCATGAGTACCGTCAGCATTAGTTTGATAGTGTCGGCTTTTATGGCGGGTTTGGGCTTGGGGTATTTGGGAGGGGGCTGGGTATCCGACAGAAATTCGCCTATTCAAAATCTACGTTATTTTATTGCTGCCGAAGTCGGCATTGGGTTGTTTGCGTTGATGAGTAAACCATTTTTTTACGATTTTCTGCAAAATTCCCCCCATTTTCAGTTTGATGCCACTTGGTACACTTACGCATTGCTGTTTGTGATGCTCTTGATTCCGACCTTTTTGATGGGTTTTTCACTACCGGTATTGTCCAAAGCGATTCGCTGGGAAAGCGTTGAAGTTCAAGCCCGCTACATCGGGAAACTGTACTTTGCCAATACGCTGGGAGCAGCGGTAGGAGCTTTGATAACGGGGGTTTTTTTGGTAAAATATTTGGGGTTTGCACAGTCAGTATGGGTGGGAGTACTGTTCAACTTTGGGTGTGCATTGGGCGGTTATGGCTTGTTGAAAGTACAAACCCAAGACAAAAAGGTACAAGTAAATAATGAAATCACTTCAAAACTCCAATGGAACGCTCCATTGATAGGCTGGACATTGCAGTTTGCTTGGTCGGGCTTTGCGGCACTTTCGCTTGAGTTGATTTGGTTTAGGATTTTGGAGCAGATGGTTAAATCGGTTTCGATTACGTTTGCGATGTTGCTTTCGGTCTATTTGAGCGGGCTGGCGTTGGGTACATGGGTAGGGGCGCATGTACGCGGCACACTGTATCAAACCAAATTTCGTTTTTGGCAAGCGCAGATGTTGATTTATTTCTACACCATCACCTCGATAGTATTGTTGATTTACGGCCTTCAATATTTATCATTTTTAGAGCCACTAAGGGCCTATTTGGAGCGATATGAACCTACGTGGAGTTGGTCTTCGCGCTTGATGATTTATGGGGCATTGCCGTCGTTTTTATTGTTTGTGCCTACTTTTTTGATGGGGGCGAGTTTTTCGTGGTCGCAGCAGATTTTGCAAGATAGCCATGCGCAGTTGGGTCGGCGGTTGGGGGTGCTGCAGTTTGCCAACATCGTCGGCTCTACGCTAGGGGCTTGGGTGGTGGTTTTGGTTGGTTTTGAGCATTGGGGCACTGCGCCTACCTTGCAAGTGTTGATGATAGTGGCTTCGGTGTATTTATTGCTGCTGAATTATTTTTTGAGAAAAAGACATTGGGACGCTACACTCATTTTCACTTTTTTTATTTTTATTTCTTCACTCAACTTTGTTTCCAACAACACCTTTTGGCGAGTCTTGAGTGGTTTACGAGAGGATTCGCCTTTTTACTTCGACGAAGATGCCACAGGGCTGTCGGTTATCAAAGGAAAGCCACGCTCGATGCAAGGGTTTCTGTTTGCCAATGGACTGGGGCAGAGTCTATTACCTTTCGAGGACGACCCCGTACACGTATCGTTGGGTTTAGTGCCGGCGTTGCTTCACCCCTATCCCCAACACATCGCCATCATTGGCTTAGGGTCGGGCGGTACGCTGATGGGCGTAAGTAGCCGCCCCGAAACCCAGCGCATAGACTGCTACGAACTCATGGCCAACCAGTCGAAAGTTCTGCTTGAATATGCAGACTCTACCCGACTCAATATATTACCTGGACTGCTTCAACAACCTACACTCCATCTCCAATGGAAAGACGGTCGGTACGCCTTGCGAAAAAATACGACTCAACAATACGACATCATCGAAGCTGATGCCCTGCGCCCTCGTTCGGCTTATGCCGGCAATCTGTACTCTCAAGAATATTTTGAGTTGCTCAAATCACGCTTAAAATCAGGTGGTTTTGCCGTAAGTTGGCACGCTACCCCTCGTACACGCCAGACGATGATGCAGGTGTTTAGGTATGTTTATGGCAATGAGTTGGTACTTATTGGTACTGACCAACCACTTAAGTACGATGGGGAAGTAGTCAAAAATCGCGCATTAGAAGCCGAGCGCAATAAACTTTATGCTATGACAAGGCTTTCTGCTGTTCAACTCATGGAGGAGCAAATGAAAGACTTCAAAGTTTTTCAAAATGGCAAAATAGATGCCTTAGAAAAAGATGTCAATACGGATTTATTTCCCAAAGATGAGTTCAATCTATAGCCATACTTTCACCGATACGTAGTATTCGATATGGGGTCTGGTATAGAAGGGCAAAGAATATAAAAGTACTTGGGTCTTCGGTGTTGAATGTAAACATATCGTAATGATGCGGTACCACGCACATCGCACCTATTTTTTTGCCTAATCGAGCAGCTTCTTCGGCATTGAGATTGCCTGCTACGCGGCGTTCAGGCTTGTGGCCGTTGATAGGTAAAAAGGCAATATCCAATTCAAAAGGTTGGAGCCATTTCTCCAATCCTTCATACCAAAGGGTGTCCCCCGAATGATACACGGCATATTGGCCAAATGTTACGACAAAGCCCATGTATCGGCAGCGACCAACTTCGTCGTACTCGATGGTATTGTGGGCGGCAGGGATTCCGTGTATTTTGAAGCCTTCGATTTCGATAGTTTGGCCAGCATCTAATCCTATGGGCCAGTTGGCTTCACACCCCAGCCGCTGGGCTACAAAAGTCCGATTGGCTTCAGGAATGATCATTTGGAGAGAAGGATTTGCTTCAATCAGTGGTTGGAGGGTGTCAGCGTCGAGATGGTCGGTGTGGTTGTGGGAGGAGGTTACGACTTGTACCATATCGAGCAAAGCCGGTGCAATGGCGCACTCACTCATGCGTACATGGGGCTTATCTGTACGGGCGTATTTGAGGGTAAGGGAATCGGAGAGGTAGGGGTCAAAAAGTAAGTGCTTGCTTTGCCATTGGAGTAGAAAGCCACTTTGCCCCAACCACCATACCCTAAAGCCTTCTATCTTGGTGGCAGTCTGGAGGATATGGTGGCGGAGGGCTTCGTCTTTCTGAAAAGCGGGAATGAGGGACATATTTAGGCCACTACCATTTTAGCATTTTCAACTTGCTGGGCTATCCAATTATAACTTTTGGTTACGCCTTCTCTCAAACTTTTGGAGGGTTTCCAGCCAAGTTTTTCAAAAATAAGATCATTGTCAGAATTACGACCTCGTACTCCTTGTGGGCCTTTGATGTTTTCGATGGTCAAGTTTTTACCCGAAATATCAATGACCAATTTGGCAAAATCATTCATCGAAATCATTTCTTCTGACCCAATATTGACAGGGCCTGTAAAATCTGATTGCATCAAACGACGTACTCCTTCCAAACATTCATCTATGTAAAGGAAAGAACGGGTTTGCTTGCCATCGCCCCATACTTGAATAGCCGTACCATCTTCGGCTTCGGCTACTTTACGGCAGATAGCAGCAGGAGCTTTTTCGCGTCCACCAGTCCAAGTACCTTGCGGTCCGAAAATATTGTGAAAACGAGCGATACGTACTTGAATCCCATGATTACGTTGATAAGTTAAATACAAACGCTCGCTGAAAAGTTTTTCCCAGCCATATTCGCTATCGGGGGCCGCTGGATAGGCGGAGGCTTCAGAGCATTTGGGGTTGTCGGGGTCCATTTGATTGTATTCTGGATAAATACAAGCAGAAGATGAATAGAAAATCAATGGAACGTTGGTGCGGCGGCTGGCTTCGAGTACATTGATATTGCACAATACCGAATTATACATCACCGAAGCGTCGTTTTCGCCTGTAAAAATATAACCAGCCCCCCCCATGTCGGCAGCCAACTGATAAACTTCATCAAAATTGCCTTCGACCTCAAGTGCTTGCTGACATACATCGGCCAGTGTCAAATCTCCAATGATAAATTCATCAGCTTGGTTGTTGCCGTATTCATTGTATTTGATGTCTACGCCTCTTACCCAATATCCTTCCTCTTTGAGGCGTTTGACCAAATGGCCTCCTATAAAACCACCTGCTCCACAAACTAAGGCTTTTTTCATACGTAATGGTAAGTTTAAATGAGTGAAAATTTATATTGAAATGGTATTTTTTAGGCTTCCTCCTCAATGATATTGATTTTGGTGATTTTGTCGCCTTGGCGTATGGCATCTATGACCTCCAGCCCTTCGATGACTTTGCCAAAACACGTATGGTTGCGGTCGAGGTGGGCGGTATTGCGACGACTGTGGCATATAAAAAACTGTGAGCCGCCGGTATTGCGCCCAGCGTGTGCCATAGAAAGCACGCCTCTGTCGTGGTATTGGTTGTCGCCGTCGAGTTCGCATTTGATATGATAGCCGGGGCCACCTCGGCCTGTGCCTTGAGGGCAGCCACCTTGTATCACAAAATCGGGTATGACGCGGTGGAAAGTAAGCCCGTCATAAAACCCACTTTTCGACAAATTGATAAAATTGGCAACAGCGTTGGGAGCATCTTTTTGATAAAACTCGATTAACATCGTGCCTTTTTCGGTAATCATTTCTGCTTTGGGCATCGCAACAATTATTGAAGTTTTAGGTTTTTGTTTTTAACTATGAATGTACAAAAGTAATAAAAGCCTTCGAGTAACGAAGAAAGATATTACCTAACGGTCGGGTCGCTATGGCAAAAAAACTATTTTTGTGCAAAAGACTTCATAAAATATGACTAATCACGATGTTATCATCATAGGGGCAGGAATCGCCGGCTTGACCTGTGCCAATGATTTGCGAAAAGAGGGTTTTGAGCCTTTGGTTGTCGAAGCGTCTGATGCCGTAGGGGGGCGTATTCGTACAGATATAGTGGACGGTTTTCGGCTTGACCGAGGTTTTCAGATTTTGCTTACGGCTTATCCCGAAGCCCAACGGTTGCTCCATTATGAAGCACTTCATCTGAACAATTTTCAATCGGGAGCGATGATTCGTATAGGAGAGGAGTTTCAAATATTGGGTAATCCTTTCAAAGCTCCCTCTCAACTCTTCAAAACGCTTTTTTCGTCGGTTGGAACTTGGGGGGATAAACTCAAGGTGTTGCGACTTGCCCGCGAAGTAAGTAATCATAGCACCGATAGTTTTTTCAGCGAAGCCTCAACAGATACCCTCACTTATTTACAAGACTATGGCTGGAGTGAGGAGATGATAGATACTTTTTTTAAACCCTTTTTTGGGGGGGTATTTCTAGAAAATGACCTGACTACTTCAAGTCAATTTTTCAAGTTTGTTTTCAAACAATTTTATAGCGGCGATGCTGCCCTACCTGCCGAAGGCATACAAGCTATTCCCGAACAAATCGCCCAGAGGCTTCCTTCCGAAAGCTTGATGCTCCATACTAAAGCAGTAAAAATAGAAGGCCATGAAGTTACACTCTCCAACGGCCAAGTCATGCAGGCCGAGCATATCGTAGTCGCGACCGATGCACGACAAGCTGATTTGCTTCTCTGTCGAAATCAAAAACGAGAGTACAACATTACGACCTGTTCGTATTTTGCCGCCGACCGCTCACCCCTGAAGCACAAAATGTTGGTCTTAAACCCCAACCGTCTTTCTGTGGTACACAATTTGTGCGTACCGAGCGATATTGCTCCCAGCTATGCCCCGAGTGGCAAGTCGCTCATTTCGATAAGCACACAAGGGTTAGAACTTTTTGATGAGCAAAAACTTACGGCCCATATCATACAGGAACTTGGAGCATGGTTTGGAGAGGAAGTCAATCAGTGGCAACATTTGCGTACTTATCATATTCCAGAGGCATTGCTCCATTTTCCCGCAGAGGCATCGTCATCAGATTTACGATTGGCAAAAGGATTGTACGAGTGTGGCGATCATACAGCCTATCCTTCGCTCAATGCCGCGATGGCTACCGGTCGCAAAGTAGCCGAGATGATAGCAGAGAGTGTTTAGCTCAACAAATACTCCGCCATAGCATGGCCTGAAATAAACGCACCTTCGACATTGCCCATGCCGAAGCCATCACCACCAATAAGAACATCAAAAGGAAGATTGCACTTCAAAAATGGAGCATGATGACGTTTTTCGGCCAAACTATACCGCCAACGATGCACTTGGTAAGTATCTATCATGTCAGGCGAAATCCACTCTTTAAGATATGAAAGCATATTTTGAGCAGCCTCCTCGATATTTTCCAAGTATTGGCGACTATACTCAGGACTGGCATGAATCGTAACGGAGGGTTGGGCCGTCGAAATGCCTTTTTGAAGGTTGTCGGCTACCCATGATACCGGCCCTTCCTCAAATTTCAGAAAACCGGGCGAGGGAAGTGGTTGAGGAGCTTTCAATGCCACCAATACCGCTATACATGGAGCATAGGTGATATTTTCGAGGGTAGATTGGTCGGTTGGAGTGAGGCTGATTTGACTTTCTTTGAATAAATCCAACACTTGTGGAACAGGCGCAGTAATCACGATTTTGTCGGCACTAAACACTTCTGCTGTATCGGTCAGTACCACATAGCCCTGCGATGTATTTTGTATTTGAATAGCACGAGTCTGTGTTTTAACATTTAAGTTTTTTGCTAAAAACTTCGCTATCGAACTCATACCTTCACTTGCGATGTAGCGAGGGTGTTCACCTTTGAAAGGCAACTTCCATTCTCTAATCATTCCCGCTTCGATGAGTGGCAGTAGAAATCTCTGAAACTCTGGGGTGCGAGCCGAAAAATACTGGGCACCATGGTCGGCACGGGCTTGTGCCAAACGGCGAGTAGCCATACGCCCACCTACGCCACGGCCTTTATCGAGCAGTATTACAGACCAACCATTGCTTTGCAGATGTTGAGCAGTGGTCAGTCCACTTATCCCTGCTCCTATGACAATACATGAGGGCATCAATTAGACAGTTTGGGCTTGACGATAAATAACGGCTTCGCGATCGGGGCCAGTAGAAATAAAGCTGATAGTCAGTCCCAACTCTTTTTCGAGAAACTCGATGTAGCTGCTCAATTCAGCAGGTATTTCGTCGTAAGAGTGCAGGTTTTGGAGCGATGTATTCCAGCCTTTGAAAGTTTTATAGACGGGCGTTACGGGAGCTTCGCACAAATCGTAGGGAAGTTGGTCTGTGATAGTGCCATCGGGCAGTTGATAATGGGTACAGACTTTGATTTCTTCAAAGATATTGAGTACGTCCACCTTCATCATGATAAGTTGCGTAACGCCATTGATCATGATGGCGTATTTGAGGGCAGGCAAGTCGAGCCATCCACAGCGGCGAGGGCGGCCAGTAGTAGCCCCAAACTCACGACCTTCTTGACGTATTTTCTCACCAGTTTCGTCAAAAAGTTCGGTAGGAAATGGCCCGCTTCCTACACGGGTGCAATAGGCTTTGAAAATGCCATAAACTTCGCCAATACGATGAGGGGCAACCCCCAAACCGGTACATGCTCCAGCAGTGGTGGTGTTGGAGCTTGTTACGAAGGGATATGAGCCGAAGTCAATATCCAGCAGCGAGCCTTGCGCCCCTTCGGCCAGTACTGTTTGGCCGGCATTGAGGGCTTCGTTGATGGTGTATTCACTATCTATAAAATTGAACTGTTTTAGAAAGTCAATTGCCTCCAAAAACGACTGCTCGGCAGCAGGTAGGGACTCGGAGTAGTCATACTTATAAAAGTCCAAAATGGTTTTGTGTTGTTCTACGAGTCGGGTATATTTTTGAAAAAAACTTTCGGAAACAATATCTCCGATTCGTAGTCCTTGGCGTGCTATTTTGTCTTGATAGGCGGGGCCGATACCACGCAGTGTGGAGCCAATCTTGGCTTCGCCTTTATCTTGTTCATAAGCAGCATCGAGCAGACGGTGGGTAGGCAAAATAATCGCTGCTTTTTTGGAGATGAATAAGTTTTGGTGAAGGGGCAGATTGAATTTGGCCAGTCCTTGTATTTCTTTTTGGAGTGTGATAGGATCAAGTACGAGGCCATTACCGATGATATTTTTGATGTCGGCCCGAAAAATACCCGAAGGAATTTGGTGAAGTACGTGCTTGATTCCGTCAAATTCGAGGGTATGGCCAGCATTGGGACCTCCTTGGAAACGTGCTACCACATTGTATTGAGGGGCTAATACATCTACGATTTTTCCTTTTCCTTCGTCGCCCCATTGGAGGCCAAGTAGTACGTCAATTTTCATTAATGAGTGGGTAAAAAGAATGATTGAATAATTGAATGAGAAGTGGGATCGGCTCAATCAAGTTCGATTCGCTTTGGTTTCTCTACAATGGGCTGATTGCGGTGTTCACAATTTTCGCGCATGCAGTTGCCATAAAAAATGAGTGAATGGTGCAAAACATTGAATTTGAGCATATCACCTACCATATTTTGTATATTCTGAACGCGCGGATCACAAAACTCCATGACTTGGTGGCAGTCCATGCAAATCAAATGGTCGTGTTGGCGGTAGCCATACGATTTTTCGTATTGAGCTAAGTTTTTCCCGAATTGATGTTTCGTTACCAAGTCGCAGTCCACCAAAACATCGAGGGTGTTATAGACGGTAGCACGGCTAACTCTGTATTTTTTGTTTTTCATCGAAATATACAACTCATCTACATCGAAATGGTCTTCTCGGCTGTATATTTCTTCCAATATAGCAAACCTTTCGGGAGTTTTGCGAAGGCTCTTTCGCTCCAAGTAAGCCGTCAAGATGCGCTTGGCAGCTTCCAAATTTTCAACTTTAGCTTGAGGCATGAGGGCGAGTATATAAGTTTGAATGGGCAAAAATACAGATTTTTAGTCAAACCGTGCTACTTTGAATACACCTTCAACTTTTTCTATTTTTTGCATGAGTTGCTCTAGATGGCGTGTGTCATAGACATAGAGTTTGATATTTCCTTCAAAAATCCCTTCCTCGGTAGCTACTGAAATTGAGCGTATGTTGATATGTAGTTCGTTGGAAATGATACGAGTGAGGTCATTTACCAAACCCACCCGATCGGTACCGTCTATGCGAAGCCCTGCCAAGAAAGCAATTTTTTGTTGCGATGTCCATTTAGCTTTGATGACGCGGTTTCCGTGATTGGAGAGTAGTTCGGGCGCATTGGGGCAGGAAGTGCGATGGATTTTGATGCCTTCGTTGACGGTTACGAAGCCAAACACATCATCGCCGGGGATAGGGTTGCAGCATTGAGCCAAGTTGTAGTCTATTTTATCCATATCTTCACCGATAAGCAGTGCATCGGCATCGCTTCGTTCGCCGTGTATTTTCTTGAGTTCTTTCGTAAACTGCTTACCATCTTGGAGTTCGTCGGTATTGATTTTGGATTGCTGTCTATTGGCTTTAGCTTCTTTTTCTTGTTTGAATTTTTTGATTTCGTCGGGTTGAATGTAAGCCTTCCCAAACCGATAGTAGAGGTCGTTGGGGGTTTTGCAGTTGAAGTAAGCCCTTAGCTGATTGATGAGTTCGTGAGTTACTTCCAGTTGTAAGACTTTGCATTTTTTTTCGATGATGCTGCGCCCATCAGCAATGTATTGTTTGTTTT
>JBKBKL010000005.1:0-57443 GCA_046294665.1 Runella sp. | reverse complement strand
CAAAATATTCGCGGTAGCAATACTTAAAATTGGGGCCTATGATGCCGATTCTGCCACCGGGTTTGAGGCTTTTGTACATTCGCTCCAAAAAAAAGGCTACTTCCTCTTGGCTGTGGAGGTGTTCGAGAAAATTGGAAATGAAAACCGCATCGAAATAATTTTCGGGGAGTTCTACTTTCAAAATATTCCCAATGATGAGTTTTACATCTGGGTTTGCGTATTTTTTGATCGCCTCCACGATGTCCACCGTCCATTTTTCGGGCGATGGTACGGCATTGATAAACTCGCACATTCCGCCCGCTGAATCCAAAATGCGTTGTGGCTTGCCCAATTTTTTGTAGAAATACTCCGCTATGAGTCGCCAGATGATTTTCTTTTTTTGGTGAGATACCCTCTGAAAGCGATACTCATAAATCCGTTCGTAATTCATATATAGTTGAAGTGGAAGGTTTAACACGAAATCACAAAGAAACTATCCTTTGGGGTGATTTACAAACCGATGTTTCCATTGATTGATTAGTATCTCCGAACGGATGTTCAACAATACTGCTACGGCCATCAAATTGCCGATGTTTTCGCTCAATTAACGCATTTTTCTTGCTCAAAACACTGGGTTACTCACAAAATTGAGAAATGAATTGTTATGAAATTCATACTTCTCTCTGTCCACTTGGTATAGGTAAGCCCCTTTTTTCGATGATTTTTGTTTCTCTTTGAGTTTGACCAAAAGATGAGTAGAGAGAATCTTACGGCTAAAGTTTCGTTTGTCGAAAGTAGTTAGGAAAATCGCTTCGTAGAGTTTTTGTAGCTGGGGTATCGTAAATTTTTCGGGGAGAAGCTCAAAGCCCAGAGGATGGAGGGCTGCTTTGTAGCGTAGCTGCTGTATGGCCATCTGAATCATGTCGGTATGGTCATAGAGTATTTTTGGGGGGAGAGCATCTATCGGGAACCAATGAGCATGATAGGCTTGAGATATTTCATGGTCATAGTCTTCTATGTTGATCAAGGCAAAATAGGCCACCGAAACAGTACGCTCCACCGGGTCGCGATTTACGTCGCCAAAGGTATGGAGTTGCTCCAAATATACGCCACGTAGTCCTGTAAGCTCATATAAAATTCTTTCGGCGGCTTGGGCCAAATTTTCGTCAGGTTTCAGCCACCCCCCCATCAACGACCAAGTGTCATCACAGGCCAAATTGGGGTCTCTTTTGACCAATAGTATCTTGAGTTGTTGGCCATCGAAGCCAAAAATGATAGAGTCTAAAGCCACCAAGCATTTCGTTTGCTTGAGGTAGGAAGCCTTATCGAGCATTCAAATACGATTTAAGGTATTAGGTCAAGTGTATTTTACAACCGAAAACAGCAAATTACTATTGAGCCAAAAGTCAAAGGTAATCTATTTTTACTATACCCCGATGGTGTCGCTTTCGTCGGCGGGAGTTTTGCCTTCTATGTAAGCGATGATAAAATCGGCTATGTTGATGCCTGTTACTTTTTCGATACCTTCTAAGCCTGGCGAAGAGTTTACTTCCATGATCATGGGCCCACGTTTCGATAAAATCATGTCCACCCCCGCTACTCTTACTCCCAGAGCCTTAGCAGCTTGCAAGGCAGCTTTTTCTTGCTCTATTGTCAGCTTGATTGACTCGGCTTGGCCTCCACGGTGAAGATTAGAACGAAACTCGCTTGGTTGTCCTTGACGTTTCATGGCTGCAATCACTTTATTGCCTACTACAAACGCCCGAATATCTGCCCCTTTGGCTTCTGCTATGTATTCTTGAATCAATACATTGGTTTTCAAGCCATAAAAAGCCTCAATCGTGGACTTGGCTGCTTGAATAGATTCAGCCAGTACTACTCCCACCCCCTGAGTCCCTTCGAGTAGTTTAATAATTACGGGGGTTCCACCTACCAATTTAATCAGTTTTTCAATATCCTTGGTTTGATTGGCAAACACCGTTTTGGGTATCTGAACTCCTGCTTTAGAAAGAATCTGAAGACTACGTAGTTTGTTTCGTGAACGCATGATAGCCTGTGATTTGACGGTCGTAAAGACTCGCATCATCTCAAACTGGCGCACTACCGAACAGCCGTAATCGGTGGCCGATGCGCCTATACGCGGTATGACAGCATCTATGCCTTCGAGGGGCTTGTTTTTGTATAAAATGACCGGCTTTTCTTCTTCAATCAATACATGACACTGTAAATGATTGATGACTATAGCTTCATGGCCACGATGGCGTACTGCTTCGACCAAGCGGCGTGTTGAGTAAAGTTTGGGATTGGTAGAGAGTATGGCGATTTTCATAAATATCAATGTGACGGCAAGAAACAGGCTCATGCCGCACTGCTTGGATGGCAAAATTAAGTGGAAGGATTAAAAACCAAGATTACGTTTTTGTTAATGAAAGCCCCGAAGCTATGTTTTGGGCTTTAGCTTGTTTTTGTGCAAAAGAAACATTCTGCAATGACACATCTACCAAAAACCGATTGCGGAGTAGTTTGCGCCCCAGTAGCACCGGATAGCGCATCTGCTGGCGGTCGGCCAATGAAAACTCGGTACGAAACATTTTTCCGAAAAGCCGTATGCGAGTTTTGATGACATAGCGCATCTCGGTCTGTCCAAACGAATTTTTGATGGCTTTTAGTTCAAAATCTTCTGTAACAAACCTACGGTGTTTTTCGCCACGGTGTGCCGGCAAATAAAAGACCAACTTACCCTTGCTGACCTTGACCTTGAAACAATGAATGGCCGAAGTATAAGCACCCGTATCAATTTTGACACGCATATCGGTAAGCCCCAAATCGGGAAAATCTGCCAAGTCTGTACGGCCAATGGTTATTTTGGTACTTGGTGTCAAAAGACTTGCTTGTTTGATCATTTGATAACTGGTTGCAAATATCGTTTTTGAACCTATATACGTAGTTTTTGATAAAAAAAATATTTTAAAAACTTTTCAAAACACAATTATTTCATTGTATGTTTATGCTTTGTAAATGAGCCTTCCCTATATGTTTTGGAGGCGAGTATTTACAACGTGTGAAAGTATTCAATTTATTTATCCAAATTTCTAATCCCATTTTTTATGAAACAGAAGCTACTTTTGATGCTTGTACTTTGGGGGACGAGCATGGCTGGGCTATTACAAGCCCAAGAACGTAGTGTATCAGGTGTGGTAAAAGATGCCAGCGGCTCGGCTATTCCGGGGGTCAGCGTGGTAGTCAAAAACACTACACGTGGTACCAACACAGATGCTGATGGTAAGTTCAAGATTGAGGCTTCTTCGGGAAGTGTACTGGTATTCAGTGCGATTGGTTTCACTCGGCAAGAATTGCCAGCCTCTTCCAACGTCATCAACGTAACATTGCAACAAGACGTCGCTTCCTTGGAAGAGGTAGTAGTTGTGGCGTATGGTACGCAGAAGAAGGCGACAGTTACGGGAGCGGTAGTAGCCGTAAAAGGTGAAACTGTTGTAAAATCCCCAGCTGTTGATATGACCAACTCTTTGGCAGGTCGTTTGCCTGGCTTGGTGGTCATACAGCAAAGTGGAGAGCCGGGCAATGACGGTGCATTGCTGCGCATCAGAGGTACGAATACCCTCGGCAACAGTGCCCCATTGGTAGTTATAGACGGAGTCCCCGACCGTGAAGGAGGGCTTGGTCGTCTTGCTCCACGCGATATAGAGAGCATATCGGTACTCAAAGATGCTTCGGCAGCTATCTATGGTGCGCGAGCTGCTAATGGTGCTATCTTGATTACGACCAAACGGGGCAAATCAGGTAAACCTACTGTAACTTACGACTTCAATGCAGGTGTATCGCAGCCAGGGGTAGTACCACGTATGTCGAATGCTGTGGAGTATGCCAATATCATGAACGAGCTTTCGATTTATAGAACCGTACCCGTTAATGAGTGGAGTGCAGCTTGGAACGCCATTCGTACTACTGGGGTATATCGCTCGCCTACTCCCGGTATTGGTGCTATCACAGCCAATTACAGCCCTGAAGCTGTACAAAAACATGGTGATGGCTCTGATCCATGGCGTTATCCTGATACCGATTGGTTTGCTGGGGCATTTCGCCAATGGGCACCCCAATCGCGGCATAATCTGATGGTATCTGGCGGGACAGACAATGTCAAATACATGGCTTCTTTGGGGTATGTCTTTCAAGATGCTATTTACAATAATTCGGCAACTAATTTTACTCAGTACAACCTACGTACCAATTTAGATGTAAAGGTAAACAACTACATCAACCTTAACCTTGGGGTCATGGGGCGGCGTGAACACCGCCGATTCCCAACCGAAAGTGCTGGGGCAATTTTCCGTATGTTGATGCGTGGACGACCCGTAGAGCCGCAAGTTTGGCCCAATGGACTTCCCGGCCCTGACATAGAAAATGGACAAAACCCCTATGTCATCACCACAAATGCCACAGGCTATGTGGACGACCCTCAAGACTTTATCCAATCAAATGGTGGAATAGAAATTACGAACCCGTGGATCAAAGGTCTTAAACTTACCTTGTCGGGGGCTATAGACAAACAAAGTCGGACTATCAAAACTTGGCAAACCCCATGGATGCTGTACTATTGGGACAAGAAAACTTTTGAAGCAGACGGTGTAACCCCCCGACTCGAAGGTTCTGTACGTTCTACATTCCGCGACCCTCGCCTTACTCAGCAGTATTTTTCAACTCTTAATACCAACGCTACCGCTATCCTTAACTATGATGTCAGTCTTGAAGGGGGGCATAATATTTCGGCATTGGCGGGTGTAACACGCGAAACTTTCCAAGGAGAAAACTTTTTAGCCTTCCGCCGAAACTTCATATCACCTGCTATTGACCAACTTTTTGCAGGGGGAACGCTCCAGCAAAATACCAATGGCAGTGCTTTCAAACGTGCTCGTTTAGGATATTATGGAAGAGTACAATATGCCTACAAAGAAAAATATCTTGCTGAATATATCTGGAGATATGATGGCTCTTACATTTTCCCAGAATCAAGTCGTTTTGGATTCTTCCCCGGATTTTTAGTGGGTTGGAATATTTCCAACGAAAAATTCTTCAAAGTCCCCTTTATTGATTATATGAAAATCAGAGCGTCTTATGGCCAAATGGGCAACGACCAAGTATTTTTCAACAATCAATTACAAGAATTTGCTTTTCTTTCTACCTATGGATTTGGAGAGTATCCTATCGGTGGCAATGTAGTTACGACTTTGAGAGAAACTGTGTTGGCCAACCCTAATTTTACATGGGAACGTGCCAACAACTACAATATCGGTTTCGATGCGACATTGCTCAATGGCAAGTTCGATTTGACTTTTGAATATTTTTATAACAAACGGGACCGAATCTTGATCCAAAAAACAGGTTCGACACCTGCCTCTTCAGGTATTAATACTTTATTGCCCCCTGTAAATGCAGGAAGAGTGGATAACCGTGGTTTTGAATTTAACTTAATGTACAATATCAAAACTACCCAAAACCTTCAAATGCGTGCTGGATTGAACGGAGGCTATGCGCGCAATAAGGTCGTGTTCATGGATGAAGTACCCGGGATTCCAGACTATCAGCGTATGGAAGGCAAACAAATCGGTGCCTACTTAGTTTTCAAATCGGCAGGTGTATTTCGTGACCAGGCGGCTATTGCCGAAAATCGGATAGATTATAGTGGCGTAACCAACCGACTTTTGCCCGGAGATATGAAATTTGAAGATGTAAATGGGGACGGTAAGATAACGGCAGATGATGCCGTACGGTTAGATAAAAGTATTCGTCCAACTTTTACCTTTGGAGGTACTTTTGATGCACGCTGGAAAAACTTCGACTTGAGTCTGCTTTTCCAAGGAGCAACTGGGGCGGCTATTCGAGTACAGACTGAATCGGGCGATATTGGCAATTTCCTCAAATACAGCCATGACAACCGCTGGTCTATTGATAATCCCAGCAGTGTTCACCCTCGCTTGGCAAGTCGTGGAGATACTTATTATACTGGTGGAAACTTCGGAAATAATACCTACTTTTTGTTTAGTACAAACTATGTGAGGCTTAAAAACATGGAGTTGGGTTATACTTTGCCAGCAACACTTACCAACAAAGTCAAACTCGGGAATGTACGGGTATTTGTCAATGGCCTCAATGTATTTACCATTGACAAACTGAAGGTATTTGACCCCGAAACCGTTCAAGGAAGTGGGGTATATTATCCTCAATCACGTGTGATCAACTCTGGAGTTAGCGTAACCTTTTAACATAGAACCCATTTGTCAAAATGAAAAAACTCAAAGTTTGGGGTGTATCCCTTGTAGCAGTAGTATCGGTGGCAGTTTTATCGTGCAACAAAGAGTTCTTAAATACTCAGCCACTTGATAAGATTTCAAGCGAAACGACTTGGTCGGACGGAGCGTTGGCGCAAGCCTTCATTTTCAATGTATATTCGTTTTTAGGATACGGTGGGTTTGAAGAGCAGGCGTTGGCCTCTATAACTGATGAAGCAATGTTTACTCACGCTGGGCGTAATATCAACACATTTACAGAAGGTTCTGAAACCCCCGGCAATTTGGCATGGACGAGTCCTACCTACGAATGGGGTAGAATGTACCTAGCTATACGTCAGGCAAATATCGCCATTGACCGTTTGCCCACAGCCACATTCTCCGACAAAAACCTCAAGGATATGCTGTTGGGAGAAGCTCATTTTTTGCGTGCTTATTATTATCAGCAGTTATTACGCTTTTATGGAGGAGTTCCTCTCATCAGTAAACCTTATGGCCTCAATGAAGATTATAGCGTAGCCCGCAATACCTACGACGAATGTGTTAAATTCATTGTAGCTGATTTGGACAAAGCCGCCCAACTGCTCGACGGCAAAAAGCTCGAAGACGGTCGTGCCAACAAACTTGCTGCTATGGCTCTTAAAGCCCGTGTGTTACTTTATGCTGCCAGCGATTTGCACGATGGCCCTACTGTACGCGCTCGTGTCCCTGCTATAGCTTCTTTCCAAAACCTGGATTTAATAGCATATCCTTCCGGAGACCGTGCTGCTCGCTGGCGTGCTGCTCGCGATGCCGCCAAGGCCGTACTTGATGCGGGTGGAGGGTATAAACTTCGACTCACTGCCCCTGTATCTGCTGCCGAAGGTCGCGCTAACTATATTGCAGTTGCTATGGGAGGTAAAAGTGCAGCCGCAGATCCTGCTGGCGCCAATGACCTGATTTTTATGCGTACCCATACCCCTTTGTTTACACAAGAAAGCAACTGGCCTCTGGGTGGTATTCACTATGGAATCAACAACGGCCCCAATGGCTACAATAACTGGGGAGGTAATACTCCTATCCAGCAGTTGGTGGACGATTACGAAATGATGGACGGTACCAAATTTAATTGGACGAATCCCCAACACGCTGCCGACCCCTTCTCCAACCGCGACCCACGTTTTTATGGTACAGTTTTGTACGATGGCTCTCCTTGGAAACCCCGGCCTTCATCGGCGGCAGCCCTTGACCCTGCCAATCAAATCCAAACAGGTGTGTATGCAGACGGACGCGGTGGAATCATCAATGGCTTAGACACTCGTGAATCGCCCATCGAAAACTGGAACGGTAGCCGTACGCGCTACTACACTCGCAAATTCATTGACCCAGACCCTGCTCTTCCCGACAATCAGTCGAGTGCGCAGGTAATACCCTGGCCTTTTATTAGACATACTGAAATGGCTCTTAGCTATGCTGAAGCCAGCCTCGAACTGGGCGATGAAGCCGAAGCACGTCTGTGGATCAATCGTATCCGCTTCCGGGCTGGTATGCCTGCAATTAATGATTCTGGGAATGCCCTACGCGATAGACTCCGCAACGAACGACGCATAGAATTAGCCTACGAAGAACACCGCTACCATGATGCTCGCCGATGGCTTATTGCACCTACAACAGTAGGACGCGGTATCAAGTCTATCAATATCGAAGCACGACTACGTGCTGGTCAAACACCCAACGTACCCTATCGCTTCGACAAGAGTAAGTATATTTACACCTATACTGTAGTGGACAATACCCAAAATGAAACCCGACGATGGAACGATAAAATGTACTACCGGCCCATCAGCCGCGACGAAATCAACCGTAACAGTAAGTTAGTACAAAATCCCGGCTATTAATTTTTGTTTGAATTAAAAACCTAAAATCTATCTCCTATCTTTAGGGGATAGATTTTTTCTTGAGTAACCTATGATTTCCAAAAAACAAATCGCTCTATTGCTGGTTTTAGGAATTTGTCTTGGGGCTTGTAAAAAACGTCATACCCTTACCCCACAAGAAGTAGTCATAGCATGGGCTGATATGACACTCTATATTTTGAAGCATACCCCGTCCAATTCTCCCACTTTTGCCTCCCGAAGTCTGGGATACATCGGGCTGACAATGTACGAGTCTATTGTACCCGGTTTTCCCGAATACCAATCAGTCGCTTCACAACTCAACGGCCTCTCCACACTACCTCAAGCTAATCGTAATGAAAATTATAACTGGGTACTCTCACTCAATGCCGCACAAGCCTCTATTCTCAAGAATATTTATCAACAAACCTCCGATGCCAATAAAGCCAAGATTGATTCGTTGGAGCAAGCAATACATAGGCAGTTGGCAGGGCAAATCACTGATAAAAACATCATTCCGCGCTCGGTTCGGTTTGGTAGGCTCGTGGCCGAACAGATTTTTGAATGGTCAAAGACCGACGGAGGGCATAGAGGATATCTCAAAAACTTTGATAAAAGCCTTGTATATCCCCAGCATCTTGGTTGCTGGAAGCCTCCTCTTTACGGCCAATCATTTAGCCATTTTCCATTACACCCCCATTGGGGGAAAAATCGAACTTTCGTTAAAGAGAATGAAAATGTACCCATTCCTTTATTTATTCCGTTTGACTCTACTCGGCAATCTAATTATTACAAGCAATTTTGGGAAGTGTATCAAAAAGAACAACATTTGACAAAGGCCGAAAAAGAAGCTGCCGTATGGTGGGGCGATGACCCCGACGAAACCCCCACTCCTCCCGGCCACTCGTACTATTTGGCCACCCTTGCCATCAAAAAAAACAAACCCAGCCTTATCAAATGTGCCGAAACTTATGCTAAACTCGGTATGGCTCTTTCTGATGCTTTTCGTTATTGCTGGAAATGGAAATATCAGTTTTTTTCCGAACGCCCCAATACCTTTATCACCGAACACATTGACCCACTCTGGGAGTCATTTTGGCCTGACCCTCCTTTTCCTGCTTTTCCGTCTGGACACGCCATTCAAGCGGCTGCTATGGCTACAGTCCTCACTGACCAATTTGGTGAAAAATTTGCCTTTACCGATAGCTTGCACGTAGGCCGCCCCAAAGACCGATTGCGTGGTACAGAGTTTAAAGCACGGGTCTTTGAATCGTTCTGGGAAGCAGCGCACGAAACCGCCCAATCGCGCTTCTATGGAGGCATTCATACCTCTCAAGACAATCAAGCGGGGCTTCTCAAAGGCCGCGAAATAGCAGAAAATGTACTACGACTGACGTGGAGAAAAGATAATAAATAACTCAATGAGATTGCTCAACAAATCCTACAAAATAAAAATCGCCCTCTTGGTCATATTCATTTTTGCTCAATCAGGACAGTTTCTTCATACCCAAACACTCCCTAAACCGGTAGCTTTTATAGATGTAACTAAAGAAGCCGGTATCAGACACCAATTTCGAGTATTTGAAGGAATGTTTGGAGGTGGGGCTTGTGTTTTTGATTATGACAATGACGGGTGGGAAGACCTTTACGTTACAGGTGGCATGAGCCGCGACGTATTTTATCGCAACAATCACGACGGAACTTTCACAGATATACACTCTCAAGCAGGTTTTACGACTGTTACCGAACGTTACGTAACGCAGGGAGTAGCCGCTGCCGACGTAAACCGCGACGGTTGGGTGGATTTGTTCATCACAACTATTACCACTAAAGGTAAAAAACAGCCGGTGCCTCGTGCGCCCAATTTACTTTTTCTCAACAACGGCAATGGAACGTTCAGAGATGCTACCAAAGATTTTCGACTCGACCAACTTTCTTCTTTTAGTACCGGCGTGAGTTTTGGCGACATCAATTACGACGGCTACCCAGATCTCTACATAGGCAATTATTTCAACGATTATCAAGGCGACCTGACTTACATCAATGATGCCACTATCGTCAGTGCCACCCAAACCTCCAAAGGCTATTTGCTCCTCAACCGAAAAGGCCAGTACTTTGAAGATGTATATGAAGATTTTGGCCTGACTCACAAAGGATTTGGGTTTGGGGGGGTATTTTCTGACTACGACAACGACGGCGACCAAGACCTACTCATCAACCATGATTTTGGCTATAAACGTACCCCAAACTTACTCTTAGAGTATCATAGAGGAACATTTGAGGATGTAGCACCCCAACTCAAAATGGACTTGCCCATCAACTCTATGGGGACGGCTGTAGGCGACATCAACAACGACGGTATCATGGAATATTACTTCACCAATATTCGTTTCAATCGCCTTATGGTACGCCACAATATCAAAGCCCCTTATGAAGACTTGACCAAAGAACGTGGCATGACTTTCGTCTCGATCAGTTGGGGAGCTAATTTTGCCGATTTCGACCACGACGGCGACGTGGACTTATTTGTAGCCAATGGCGACCTCAACCCCAACTGTGTACCATTAGCCGATTTTTATTTTGAAAACGACGGTAAAGGTTTCTTCCAAGACAAAGCTTATGCCGTAGGACTCAACGACTATGGCGTGGGGCGTGGCTCGGTGGTATTTGACTACGACAACGACGGCGACTTAGACCTTCTCGTCGTCAATCAACAACCCGTTCTTTCTTATCCAGTTGAGTCCGTTACAAGATTATACAGAAATGATACAGCAAAAGGGAATTGGCTTAAAATTAAGCTAAAGGGTATCTCTTCCGAACTCAATGGTCTTGGAGCAAGAGTAGAAGTAAGAGCCGGTGGAAAAAAGTTTGTACGAGAAGTAGATGGGGGTGGTTCGAGTCATATTTCTCAAAACTCAACGATTCTACATTTTGGTTTGGCCGATGCTACTGCCGCTGACTCGATAGTCGTTACATGGCCCGGAGGCAATACACAAATCTTGACACAACAAAAAGTTAATCAAGTACTTACAATTATAGAAACGCCCGAAAATAAAACTCTTTCAGTAATTGGTTGGATGATAGCAGGGATATTGATGGTATTCGTAGTCTTATGGCTCTTCAAAAAAAAATTGTTTCCAAAAAATATTTTGAAAGGCTGATTGTACATTGCTTACTTGCGATGATTGTTATATAAACAACGACATAACTTTGTAGAATTAGGGACGGTATCACTTAAAGCGATACTGTCATTTAGTCCAAAAATATTCTAAGAAGTTATGTCGCAATATATAATCATCAGCAATCCCTCAATTAACCAAGTATTGTGCTATTTCAAATAACGAATGGATTAGAAAACAGCAACTGTTATCTTGTGAGTAGTCAGAAATACACTCAATCGGCACTATTCGCACGTTAATTCAGCGAGAAAAAACGAGAAAACTAAGTAAACAATGTGGCTAACCTAATGAATTATAGGTATCAGTTGTGGTTTTGGTACGCTTATTGTAAGCATTTTTTAGCAACTCAATTTATTAACCACAACGAGCATGAAAAAGGTAATTTCCATGTTTTTTTTGGCTTTGATGATAAGCCTTCATCTTTATGCCCAGCGTTTTATAAGATACAACGACGACGACCGTCGCTTTTGGATCAACGTAGGCGTAGCTCCCGGCCTTTTGAAAGCCAGCTCGGCTTATTCGATCAAACCATTGTTTTTGACTGAAGCAGGGCTGGGCTGGCAGATATTTGCCGCACCACACTATTTGGTGTCCGAAAGAATCAATGTAGGTTTAAAACTGGGAGGAATCTTCCGCCCCACTTTCCAAGATGCCGAAACCAACAGCATCGTACAGTCCAAATTTACCTCCTACGGACTTTTATTTGCCGATTTTTATTTGACTCGACCTCATAGTATACTGGAGCGTCCATTGAAGCCACGATTTTATGTCGGCTTGGGGGGTGGCGTGTCCTATATCGGCGTATTGGAAGCACGAGATTTGGTAACAGAAATGCCCTATACATTTCGTCGCCGCGACCGCGATATTTTCTTGAGTGTAGCTCCCAAAGTGGGAGTACATGTGCGTAATGTGAAATTGGAGATTGAGCATTTTGTAACGACCCCCTTCAATCCTGACTTTACTTCGATAAGCATCATCAGTGCGATTCCTATGGGGCGGCCTCGCTACTATTGAGCCATGTATCGGAGATAGTTTACTTTGGTACGGGGTTTGAGTTTGGCGATTACTTTTTTGATACGTTGCCGAGTAAGGTCGGCAATCGTTTCATAGCCTGCTGCTTTGGCGGCACTTCCTTCGGGGCAAGGTTCTGCCACTTGTACAAGCAAAAAACGACGTTCGATGTGGTCGGTTTCGTTGAGTTCGAGTACGGCCTGTGCCGACGAACCCGACCCCGCAAAAAAATCCATGACAATATCGCCTGCTTGACAACCAGCCGCTTGAATCAGTCCTTTGATGACTTCGATGTTTTTGGGGAAATCGAATAAATCTTCTCCTTCTTTTTCGGCCTTAGAAATCAGTAAATCAGTCCAGTTGGTCGTACGCAAAACTCCTTCTGAAGGAGGAATCCAGTTTTCTACCCCTCGGTTTTTGCCTTTACCATTGGGATTGCGCCGAATAAAAAGCAACTGACGGCCTGTTTGCTCCCAGTATTCTTCGAGTGTAAGCTGGTTCGCAAATTTTTCTAAATACAACTGATAGTTGGCTACGGCCTCCAAGCCTTTCTCTTTGCTCCATTTCCATTGTCCTGTTGGGGGAGTATAGCCAAGAATATCGTAGCGCATAGTCGGGCGGTCGGCATCGTTCCAAAATCCTTTCCAATAGCCCGTATTTTGGCGAGTGGCTGAAGCAGTGCGGTAAACAGGCCGAAACAAAAAGGCATCGGATTTGGCATAACACAAAATATACTCAAACCCTACATTGAAACTCCGTAGTCCTTTGTCCATAAATTGCCGATTGAGATTTTTGTCGTGGCGACGGGCTATGAAGGTATTTCGATAGTTTTGTTCACCAAAGATTTCGTTCATCAATAGCTTGAGGTGAGCGTACTCATTTTCGTCAATACTCACAAAAATAACCCCATCGGGACGTAGCAGTTGCCATGCCAACTTCAAGCGCGGGTACATCATCGAAAGCCATACCGAATGGCCGTGTCCACCGTTTTGGGAGAAGTTGTCGGCATAGACAAAATCGCGGCTTCCCGTATTGTAGGGAGGGTCAATATAAACCATCTTAATACGACCGGCATGAGTAGCTTGCAGGCATCGAAGCACCTGAAGATTTTCGCCTTCTATGAAAATATGGCTCTGACAGTCAATCGTTTTGGGAGAGTTATCCTCTCCTACGAGATGACCAAGCGGCGGTAGTAGCGTTTCATTTTTGGCGGCATTTTTTCCTTCCCAATGAAGTTCAAATGTAGGTTCGTTCATGCAAAATAAAGGTGCTTTTGATGCAAAAGTAGCACAAAGCTACCTTTATCGAAGCACCAAAATCCGCCCGCGTAAGATATTCGGATTTCTTTCGTCGTTGGGAGCGATGATATAAGTGTAGAAACCTTCCGAAACAGGCATCCCTCCAAAAGTCCCGTCCCAAGGCGTTTTATATCCTTTGGAGGAGTAAAAAACCACCTCACCCCAGCGATTATATACCCAAACTTCTATCTCCGAGAAGCTCTCGGCATTGCTGATTTTCCAAGTATCGTTGAGGCCGTCGCCATTGGGCGTAAACACATCAGGAATATACAGCGCACTCGAAATCACCAATCGCGTAGAAATCCTCAACTGACAACCTTCGGTATTCGTTATGGTCAAGGTGTAAGTAGTATTTTGAGGATTGACGACCGTAGGATTGGGCGACGCAGGGTTGTTGAGTCCTGTGGGAGGACTCCAAGCGTAAGTATAGCCTGTGGGATTGGGTATAGTAGGAATGAGTTGAATTTCTCTATCGGGGGGAGCCAAGAGCGTAGGTGGCAAAGAGGCTTGTGGCAAGGGGCGTACTTCTACATAGCGTGAGGTGGTGGCCTTGCAGCCTTCGGGGCTTTGGTATTGATACGTAATCAAATGACGACCCACACCTGCGGCAGCGATTTGAAAGCGATTGTCGGTGATGCCTCTGCCCGAAAAACTTCCACCCACAGGAGTAGCCAGCAAAGGGAGAAAAAGGGTGTCGTTGAAACAAATGGCAGGAATGGAATCGAAAGTTATGGTTGTTCGCAACTCTTGTAGGGTCAAGTTATCGGAAATAGCCTCACATCGGCCTGCCGAGATGCGTAATTGATACACGCCGGGTAGTTTCGTAAAAATAGCCCTTTGAGTTTGACCGGTGGCGCGTCCGTCGCGTCGCCATTCTAAGTCAAATCCGCTGGCGGCAGTTGCTTGAATTTGTACCGAATCACCACTGCAAAATCGGAGTTTATCGGCTTGGATAGTTGGTTTGGGAGGCTGGGGGCGCAAGGCCACCACCACCGAAGCACGCGCAGGGCAGGGCGATGTTTGTTCAAGAGCCACTACCGTATAACTACCCACTTGGGGAGTTCTCAAACGATTTTGTGTAGCACCTGCGATGACGGTATTTTGTCTAAACCACTCAAATCGTGCCGAAGGCGAAGAAAAGGCTTCGAGTATGGCTGTATCGCCAGCGCATATACGGGCAGTGTCTGCTGGGGCGATACGAAGGGGTGGGGCTTGTCCTGCTCGTACTTCTACGGCCAGAGATACCGAATCGCGGCGGCAGTTGTCGGTAGCAGTGGCGCGTACTTGGTATCGTCCTACTTCTCTCACTATCAAAGTATTGGTAGTTGCTCCTACGATGTTATTGTCATCTTTGAGCCATTGGTAGCGTACGTTGGGCGTAGTAGCGATGCGAAGCGTAAGGGTATCGCCCGGGCAAAGTTGGCGCGCCTTTAGGGTATCACTTACAACGATAGGAGGTGGAGTAATGGCCGCTTCACAATCTCTGACCAGCAAATGATATTCGCGTCTGACAATGCCTATGGCGACCCCGTTGCGGTATTCGGTAACAACGACGGCAATCACAAAAACCCCTACCAAATCAGCCCTACCGCTTATTTCGCCTGTGGTAGGGTTGATACGCAGTGTAGATCCACGCCCCAACGGAAAATCTAAACTAAAGCCTGTTGCCCACGGAATCGGGGGATACGTAGTATATGATTGACCTCTGCCTACATTATTGTTTGTGGTATTGGTGGTATGTCCTCTCAAGGGTGCTTCAAAACTATACCGAAGCTCGTCGCCGTCGGCATCTTGTGTGGGAAGCGTAAAACTGAAGTTTTGATTGACGCACACAAAACGCCCCCCGTCGAGAGTGGTAAAAGCAGGAGTAGAATTGCGAAAAGGAATACCTCCTACCACTACCGCAGGGAAGTCCACTCGATAGGCAATACCAACTGAATTAGAGTTGCTGATATTGGTAACGTTGTTGGCGCGGCAGCAGCGATCCCATATTGCATAATAGCCTTGTGGGTGGTTATAGCGAGCAGGGTTAAGGTTGATTTCGCCAGTGTATTCATACCCAAAAATCTCAAACAATTTCGGAAGTCCCAGACATCGTAGTTTTGCATCGAGTACCGAAGGGCCACGTCCAGAGGGGCGAGTCAGTCGAAGTGAGTCCATTCTGACATGGTCGCTTTTACGAAAAATGTAAATGGTGATAGGCGTTTCGGGCAAAGAGCCAATCGTAGAAGTTCCGCCACCGGTTACTATGGTCGTAAACTCTGCAAAAACAGTCAGTTTAAATTGATGATTGCCATTTGGGCGGAGGCTAACCGTAAAATCGCCACCTGTCATGTGGTCGGCAAGGGCGGGTTTAGCATAGAATGCGACAAAGACCACAAAGAGAAAAGAAATGTAGAAATGGCGCATAGGTGTAGCATATTTTTGTGAGGGATAACTGACTAAAAACTCATACGAGGCATTGGGCTTACGGTTTGAGGGGCAAAATCTCCTTTTTCATATTTGAAGTGAGCCGCCATGGCTATCATGGCGGCATTGTCTGTACAATACTCAAAACGAGGGACATAGACCTTCCATTGTTCTTGTGTCCCGGTTTCTTGCAATGTTTTTCGTAAACCCGAATTGGCCGATACACCTCCTGCTATCGCTATCTCCTTGATGCCTGTTTGGCGGGCAGCTTTTCGGAGTTTTTGAAGGAGCATTTTGATCAACGTGTGCTGGACACTGGCACAAATATCGGGTAAGTTTTGAGCTACAAAATCAGGGTTTTGCTGCTGTTGAGCTTGCAAAAAATACAAAATGGAGGTTTTGATACCACTAAACGAAAAGTCCAAATCGGGCATTTCGGAAAGTGGAAATGTAAAAGCCAGCGGATTCCCGTGCTGCGCATAGCGGTCTATCAATGGCCCACCGGGATAAGGCAGGCCGAGCAGTTTGGCGGTTTTGTCGAAAGCCTCTCCTACGGCATCGTCTTGGGTTTGGCCAATGACCTCCATATCAAGATAATCGCGCACTAACACTATCTGTGTGTGCCCTCCACTGACAGTAAGACACAAAAAAGGGAACGACGGCATGGGCGGCTCGATAAAATGCGCCAAAACGTGTGCTTGCATGTGATGAACTTCAATCAGAGGAATCTCCAACCCCAAGGCCATCGCTTTGGCAAAAGACGCTCCCACCAACAAGGCCCCCAAAAGCCCCGGCCCGCGTGTGAAAGCAATGGCATTTAAGTCTTTTTTACTTATTTTTGCCTCTTGAAGAGCCTGTTCGACTACCAGTACAATATGCTGTTGATGAGCGCGCGAGGCCAACTCGGGAACTACTCCGCCGTATTTTTGGTGTATAGCTTGGGAAGCTACAATGTTGGAACGAACCTGTCCGTTGAAGATAACAGCAGCGGAGGTTTCGTCGCAGGAGGATTCTATGGCTAAAATGGCAGGCATGCTTTTTGAGTGTAGAGTTTAGAGTCTAAAGTGTAGAGTTTAGAGTTTAAAGTAACAAAACTACTTAAAAGTACTACTTCATCGGCAAATGCAGCGAGCGTTTCGATATATCGTCAATACCATCTTCATCATACTGATTTCAGCGGTATTGTTGATAGGAGCATTTACGCTGGCCATGCAGTCGCCGATGCTCCAGACTGCCTTGGTATCGCGTCTTACTCATTGGCTTTCCGAAAAAATCCAACATTCTACTTCTATCGGCAAAGTCAATATCAAATGGTTTGATGCGATTTCGCTCGAAAATGTCAAAATCCTCGACCGTGCTGGTCGTCCTATGATTCAGGTAGAGCGGCTCGACCTCAACCACGACTTTTGGGCGTTGCTGTTAGGCAAAGATAAAAAAACTTTTGGTACCTCATTGAACGCTGCTACGCTCTATCGTCCTTCGGTATGGTTGGTCAAAGACCCCAAAACGGGCGATTTGAATTTGGACGATTTGATAGCTCGCATCGAACTACTCACCGCCAACCCTCACGCTGATACTACCCTTAAAGATCAAAACGTCCCTTTTGTAATTCAAAACGTTCGATTGGTGGAGGGAGAGTTTCGTTGGGACGACCCACGCGAATTGCACATGAAAGGGAAGGCTTTTGATTACAATCATTTTAAGCTCAAAAATATCAACGGTACAGCCCAAAATTTCATGGTATTGGGTGATACGATTGCGCTCAATATCAAAAACCTTCGTACTTTCGATGAGCGAACCAATCTCAACATCAAGCGGTTGGATACGAGGCTGCTCTATTGCCGTACCAAACTCGAACTGGCCGACTTACACGCCCAAATAGGTAACTCGACGATTGGCAACTACCTCTCTTTCAACTACGATACTCCCGCTGCTTTTGGAGATTTCAATAGCCGCGTAAGAATGAAAGCCTTCTTCGACGACACCCGTGTACGCTCCGAAGACTTGGGGTGGTTTGCAGACTATCTCTTTACGCTCAACGAAACATGGACACTCAAAGGGTTTTTCGACGGGACAGTAGATGACTTTCGGCTGGTGGAAGCCGATATTCGATTTGGTCAAAATAGCCGAATCCGAGGCAATGCAGCCTTCAAAGGAGTACGAAATTTCGGAACAGCGCAGCTACGCTTCGATTTGAAAGATACGCGCATCGCCACGACTGATTTGCAGCAATACTACCCCGAAAAATCTTTCAATGAATGGGTACAAAAACTCGGCACGATTGACTTTTCGACACGATATGAGGGTACTATCGAACGCTTCAAACTCAATGGAGATTTCAAAACTTCGATTGGGCAAGTCAAAGTAGCCCAATTAGAAATGAACCTATCGGCAAAACTACCCACTTACAGTGCCGATGTCCAAGCACAAGACTTTGATTTGGGATACTTATTGAACGACAAATCACTTTCAAAAATGGATTTGAATGGTCGTATCAAGGGGAAAGGCTTTTCGGTCAAAGAGGCTACCCTCAATTTTGACGGTCGCTTGCCAAGATTTAGCTACAACAATTACATGTATCGAAATGTCTATCTGAAGGGACTCCTGCAAAACAAATTTTTTGAAGGCAACGTAAGTGTTCGTGATACCAACCTGACAATGTATTTGGATGGTATTTTCGATTTTTCAGGAAAGAGAAATAGTTACTTCGCCAAGGGTAGAGTCGAAAATGCCAATCTACGGGCTTTGAATTTTCTAAAAGATTCACTTTCTATACAAACAGACCTCGATGTAAACCTTGACGGTAATAGCTTAGACGAAATCGTAGGAGAGGCGCAATTTCTCAATACTTATTTGACCCTCAACAAACGTAGTCTATTGATAGATACTCTTTTGATAGACTCTCGCCTTTCGGAGCAAAGTCGCTCCCTCGAAATCATATCTGAATTTTTCAATTTCAAAGCCGAGGGATCCTTCAATCCTACGGTGGCATTGAAAGATATAAGCAGGTTGTTTGAAGAATACGAAATGTACTTCGTAGGCGATGAAGCCACTCGTACCGCCTACTACGAAAAAAAACAAACCAACCAAACAGCTAATGTTCGCTATGACGTGAACTACAAAATCGGTTTTAAGAAAATGGGGCGTTTGTTGGCTTTTTTGTATCCTCAAGGCGAAATTTCTGAAGGGGCATCGGCAGAAGGAGTATTTCGGATTGGCAATGTTTCGATGTTTTCGCTCAATGCCTACGCCGATACCCTGCGTATAGGCAATAACACCTTCTATCAATCAGACATAGACCTCAACACTTCCAAATTTACACACAGCCCCGAAGTGCTGGCTTCTGCTATTGTCAATTCCCAAAAACAACAGTTGGTGGGAATAGCTCCCACCGAAAAATTGTCATTGGAAGCAGCTTGGGACAAAGACCACATTGATTTTAGGAGCAACCTACGCCAACGCCAAACTACCAACCGCGCCAACCTCAACGGTGAACTTCGATTTGTGGGAGATTATATGTACTTACAATTCAAACGTTCGTCGAGGCTTCGTCTTTTGGAAGAAGAATGGAATTTTGATGCCAACAATCTCATCACCATCATCGGCCCTGAAGTAACCTTCAGCAATATCGTCCTCAAAACCAAAGATCAGTTGTTGGCTCTCAACGGCAACCTTTCGACGGATTCGCTTAGAGCTTTGACCTTTGAAACGCGCAATTTTCAACTTGCTACTCTCAATCCCGTACTCAACACCAATATTGGTGGAGTAGCCAACGGTGGCATGATTCTCCGCAATGTATATCGAAATGCCATCATAGATACCAAGCTCAATGTTCAGAAACTCACTTACAACAATTTTCTGATGGGCAATCTCGCCGGAGAAGGCGAATGGGACCCCATAGATCAGCATTTGCACATAGATATACATTTGGACAGAAACGCCCAACAAACTTTAGCACTTAAAGGTACTTATACGCCAGATTTGAAAGACAATGAACTCGACTTGATCGCTGATTTCAACGAAACCGATTTGAGCCTACTCGAACCCTTTGCTCGTGGTTTGGTTTCGGATTTGAGTGGTAAGGCTGTGGGTAAAGTAACGATCAAAGGCTCGCCTACATCGCCTCTGCTCGATGGAGTCGTAGAGGTAAAACGCGGCAAACTCACCTTCGATTATCTCAAAGCCGTGTTTGCCTTTGAAGACCGCATTTATTTCGGTGAAAGCGATATTCGAGTCAAAAACCTTCGCCTCACCGACCCCGAAGGCAATACTGCCATTCTGCGAGGTGGTGTTTATCATGATAGCTTTCAGAAGTTTTCGATTGGATTTGATGCCAATATGCGCAATTTCAAAATCCTCAATACCACCCTACGCGACAACGAACTCTTTTATGGTACGGCGTATGCCACAGGCAAAATGGAGGTGTTTGGCCCTATCAACAATCTAAAAATCGAAGCTGACCTCACCAGCAACCGCAATACCAAAATTTATATCCCTCTCGACGGGGCAGCCGAAGTAGCTTCCGAAGAGTTTGTGCAGTTTGTCAATCCCAAAGCAGATACTACCACCCAAAACGTCGTTGCTGAAGCTAAAATCATACCCCCACAAGAAAATATTATCAAAATGGATTTGCGGCTCAACATTACGCCCGATGCCTACTGCGAAATCCAGTTTGACCGCCAATCGGGCGATGCCATCAGAGCTTATGGGCGGGGTTTGATTAATCTCAAAATAGATACTCGTGGCGATTTCGACATGGCCGGCTCGTATGAAATCCAAAATGGCGACTATCTCTTTACCCTCCAAAATATCATCAATAAGAAATTTCAAATCCAAAAAGGAAGTCGCATCTCATGGACTGGCGACCCCTACGGTGCCATACTCGATGTTAAAGCAGGCTATACGGCCAATACACTCCTTTCGCCGCTTTCGCAGGTGGGTACCAGCACTCAAGCCACCCGCGACGAGTGGTACACACGCCGCTATCCGGTCGAAGTAATCCTTAGTTTGAGCGACAAAATGCTCGCTCCGCAGATTGGTTATGAACTCAAATTCAAAGAATATCCTGCCAACCGCCAATACGAAATCAATGCTGCCGAAGCACGACTCAAACGCGATGAGCAGTACTTGGCACAGCAGGTGAGCGGTATGCTTTTGTTTGGGCAGTTGCTTTCTGACCAAAACGACTTCTTGGCCCAATCGGGGGCCGCAGGATTCAATACCGTCAGCGAACTCGTAACGAGCCAGTTGAGTAAATGGCTCTCGTCGCTCAATGAAAATTTGGAGGTAGGTCTTACAGGTTTCAATTTCAATGACCCCAACGCCCTCAACAATCTCCAGCTACGGTTCTCGTACCGATTCTTCAACGATCGCTTTCGTATCACCCGCGACGGGCGACTTTCGTATGGCCAAAATCAGTATGATGCTACCAACTTACTCCTCGATTGGACTCTCGAATATTGGCTTACCGACGACGGCAGCCAGCGCGTCAGAATGTACAACCGAAACATTCAAAACCAGTTTTCGGCCATGGTAGGTATGCCCAATACCGTGTCTTATGGAGCCAGTTATTTGTTTACGCGAAGTTTTGACCGCTTTAGAAATTTAGGGCCAAAACAATCTCGTCCCGAGGTTGTTCCTAAGACAGATTCGGGTAGGCTGACTACCATGAAAAATTAGTGCGATAGCCCATGAAAACACTCACGCCTGTTCATATAATCAACCCCTATCGGGCTTGGCAAGCAGCACAAGCAGAAGGCTTGGCTACGGTACTTTGGCGATTGCCCCGCCAGCAAACCACCCATTTGATAGTCAATTTTCAGCCTTTCATTCCCCAAACCAAAGTCAATCTCGAAGAATTGCCGTCGGGATTTGTACTAAGTCCTTTTCTCAATTTAGATGCCGATGCCTCCCTATTCATAGAAGCCGATTGGTATGCTTGTTTTGACCAAAACAACGAATTGATTTTTGAAAATACACTCGCTACTACATGGATTGAGAACTTCCAGAAATGGCAGACACGTATTGAAAAAAGAGATTTTACGAAAACAGACAACCCTAAGTGGCACTCTGACAGCACCCTATCTTCGATTTCGGAAGCTGATTATCTGGCCACTGTTGAAGCAGCCATAGCTGCCATTGAAACTGGCAAAATGCAAAAAGTGGTACTATCTCGTACCAAAACCCACTCTCTTTCCCCTGACTTCTCAGTAACAGATGCCTTTGAGCGGCTTTGCCAAAGCTACCCCAATGCCTTCGTATCACTGGTGTATTTGCCTCAATACAACCAAATCTGGCTGGGAGCTACCCCCGAAACGCTCGTTAGTTTAGACCAAAACGGTATTTTTCGTACTGTCTCGCTGGCAGGTACACAGTCGGCACTCGATGCTTCGGGGCAGCCTATCTCACCCAAACAGGCAGCTTGGACACAAAAAGAAATCGAAGAACAAGCCTTTGTGAGTCGTTATATCATCGAGTGTTTTAAGAAAATCAGGGTGCGGGAGTTCATAGAAGAAGGCCCCAAGACCATCATAGCAGGCAATCTGATGCACCTTCGCACCGACTATACCGTGGACACCAAAGCCATCGCTTTCCCAGAAATGGCCTCCGTCATGCTCGAGCTCCTCCACCCTACTTCGGCGGTATGTGGTATGCCCAAATTTGCGGCTTTAGAGTTTATTCGGGCGCACGAAGCCCACTCACGGGAGTTTTACAGTGGTTTTCTCGGCCCTGTCAATATCCAAAATGAAAGCCATTTGTTTGTCAATCTGCGCTGCCTCAAAATCCAAGACCACCACGCCACGCTCTACGCCGGCGGAGGCATCACCGAAGACTCAGACCCTCTCAAAGAATGGCAAGAAACCGAACTCAAATTTCAAACGCTGGAGCGAGTGCTGGGGTAAAATTCTTTCAATTGCGAACTGATGTTTTGCGTTTGAAACGAAAAAATTCATTAAGTTTGATTTCAAGAGCTGTTCATCAATACAGTTACATCATAGCAAAATCAGCCCTTTTTTGAAAATCTTAAACGAAGAGTTTAAATCGAATTAGGATAAACCCATAAAATCATAGAAGAACAAAAATTATTACATGAAGACAGCATTTGTAGTCGTTCTCATCATAATTGCCAATGCAGTTGGCAATTATTTTCGTAAGCGAAATACCCCTTATTAAAGTAGCGTTTGAAACACGACTCATCACTCAAACGCGAGAAAGAGACTGTAAAATCAAATAGTTTTTTCTAGTTTTTCAATTTGTTTTTCTAAATAACTTATATATTTTTCTTTTTCAGCTATAATGCGTTCATAAAGTTCTATGGTAATCTTAAGATTACTATTTTCAACGCTAACTCCAGTTCCATGATTTTCTTTTATGGTATTATTGACAATGACTCCATAAAGTTCATTTAAAACTTCTTCTTGGGTTTTTTTTGTCGCATTAGCAATTTTCTCTATTTCTTCCATTTTAATTTGGCGTTTACCACTTTCAATACGATTAACAACAGAAGTACTTAAACCTAAAGCATCAGCCATAGACTCTTGAGTATATCCTGTTTTTATACGTAACTTACGAAATTGGGTTGAAAAATCTGACATACTTAAAAAAGTGAAACTTATAAAAAAACCAAATATAGTATCTCTTTATGCTTAAATAGAAATTTTTATTGCTGTTTTAGAAAATGAAATTGGACACTTATTTCGCAATATTTGTGTGAAATTATTATTCAAATAAAATTAGTTTTGAAATTAAAAACAAAAAATTACAATGAAAACATTTTTTAAAGCCCTCAGGTTATCTATTGTATTTTTTTCTTAGTAGGATGTATGAATGTGGAAATTCCTACACCCAGAGCTAATCAAAATGTCAATACTAAAGATTATTTCAAATCCTTAGTTGATAGGTTTGATTTAGAAGTGATTAATTCTCAAATTGATGAAAAAAAATTGTTAAAATTTAAAACAGTCCAAGAAGCAGAAAATTATTTAACCCAAATTGAATCATTGTCTGTTAAATCTTATTCAATGGAAGGACAAACTCCTGTTTCTAATCCTCCAAAATTTTCCGAAGACATTACAACAATGTATATGGAGTCTACGAAACATAATCACTTCACAATGCAATTAACATCATACACTCCATGTCAATTATTTGTTACTTTTATATCACATTTTTATAATTCTTACAACGATTGTAGAATAACAAGATTAGAACATCCAGTAGTTGAACTGATAGGTTCAACTATTGGTGTGTTAGGTTGGAAAACTACTCAGGCCAATGCTTCAATAGCTTCATCGAAGCATGCTCATGTTCAAATTTCAGGTATATTACAAGTAGGGATTTTTATTGAAAATGTCGCTCAGGTTGTGGTTTATAATGCACCATTTTATGGTACAAGATATGTATATGCAGTAGATTGTGGTAATCTGAACGGGATACCATTCTAAGATCAATTTTTGTGGTATTTGGTAAACTTAATATAAAAACCCGTACATATTACTGAGTATATTTTACTTAGTTACTGATGTTACGCAGCCTTAGTTGCCTTTTTTAGAATTTGGTTGTTGATTGTACTTTTGAGCATGGAAAATATGCTTGATTTATATACAGACTATTTGATTAGTAGCACTGGACAAGCCAATGCTACGGGCTTATCTCGCTTAGTTGATTCAACGATTAGCCATGACCGTATTAGTCGTTTTTTACAGCGGAGTGATTTTGATAGTAAGACCCTTTGGCAAACTGTCAAACCTTTAGTTAGAGAACATCAATCTTGTGAGGGCTGTTTGGTTTTTGATGACTGCATTATTGAAAAACCCCACATGGACGAAAATGACCTCATTAGTTGGCACTACGACCATTCTAAGGGACGTAGTGTGAAAGGTATCAACCTTTTAAGTGCGTTTTATGTGAGTCAAAAAACAGCTGAATCAGAACCGCTTTGTGTGCCAGTTTTGTATGAATTGATTCTGAAAACGATTCTATTATGCATCATTAAAACCAAGAAAACAACCCGTCAAAGTCCTGTAACAAAGAATGAATTGATGCAAACGATGATTAGCCAATGTATTCACAATCAACTGCTATTCAAATACATATTGGCAGATTCTTGGTTTAGTTCAGCCGATAATATGCACTTTATTGCTGCAAAGAATAAGTATTTTATTTTTGAAATAAAAGATAATCGTTTAGCCATTTTAGCTCAAAAGACAGACGGGCAAAAGCCCAATAAAAAGGCTGAATGGACAAATATTAGCGAATTAGAATTACCCGATAATACGCCTGTAAAAGTTTGGTTGAAGGACATGGATTTTCCAGTCCTTTTAACCAAACAAGTCTTCAAAAACGAAGACAAGGACTTTACAGGTACCAGATTTCTGGTTTCTAATGACCTTAGTTTGTCAAATAGCCAGTTCTTAGACATCTACAAAAAACGGTGGAAAGTCGAAGAATACCACAAATCTTTGAAGCAAAATGCCAGCATTGCTAAGTCGCCAACTCATACCGTCAAAACACAAACTAATCATTTATACTGTGCCTTAATGGCATTTGTAAAACTCGAAAAAATCAAGTGGGCCACTCAATTAGGGCATTTTCAAATTAAAGCTAAAATTTATATCAAAGCATTGAGAGCAGCATTCAAAGAACTCGCCATTATAAAACAGCAGGAACAGCCTGCGTAACATCAGTTAGTTATCAATGTTCGACTTTGAATGGTCAAGTTTTCAGGCTTTTCTAATTGAAAAATATTATTATTCAATTACTTATGTATTACGATATAAGTTCATAGAATATCTTTGGGTGAAAGCGAAGGAATCGCTCGAAGCGATTTCTTCGCTGATTCCAAAAGTCTATGTCGTTTTCCATGATATTACTAAATATTGACTAAGTTTTCACTATCTCTAGCTGTTTCAACGTTATACATTGGGGTACATCTAAGCATGTATAGTGCGTTAAAACAAAAACGTTTGCAATAAAGAAACAAACGTTCTTAAATTAACCATAATTAATGGGATAAATACTCAAAATCTATAAGTTTAAGACTCATTGATCATTAAGAATTAGTAATTATTTTGCATATCTTTGTGAATATTTATGCTGCAAGATTACAATTCTTCCTTTATACGTTAATCTAGTTTATCAGGATTTGGGTGATAAGGTTGCTTAAACTTGTTCTTTCCAGCCCAAATATGGTTAATAAATTAAGCTTAGATTAAAGATTATACCATAGGTTTTGATGACTTGTAATATGAATGAATATAAGTTCAAATAAAGACTTAAAAATGAGTTTCTGGAAAAGTTTAAAAAGTTTCATTATAATTATTTATACTCAATAAAAAATGAATTGAGAAAATTTGGGCAATTTAAAGTCCCTTTCTCCTTTGGGGAAAGGGATTAAGGGACAGGGATTTTCCCAAACCAATTTTGTTTTAGTATAAAAGAAAAAAATCATTGAAAATGGAACTAATAGGGAACGAAAATCTGCATTCAGTAGGGATAATTTTCTGGATTACCTACATGATTGGTGTGTTTTTCGCTATTTCACACCTGTTATTAAGAAGTAAAATTAAAACATCTGAAAAGATTCTATGGATAATATCATTAACATTAATTCCATTGACTCTCATTGTGTATGTTTTTAAATTTTACAGAAAAACGAATTATGGTTCACCGAATCAAGATTTTGAAAATTAGTTATTTACTATACTATATCTTGTTGTATTCAAGTAGCTATTCGCAAATCAGTACCATTGGAGGAGGAAGTACTTTTTTACCTTCATCTTTAGATAATCCTGATTATGCTGATAAGGGGGGGACTCCTTACATTCCCTTAGAATTTAAAAAGGCTTTGGCTACTAAATCTTCGGGAGAAACAGATACGATAATGGCACGTTTGGATACCTATGGTGGTTACATCGAAATACTCCGCAATGACAAAAAAGTATCCATTTCTTCAGGCACTTATATGCAGATAAGTTTTCTTTTTTTTGAGGAAGGTTTTCTTACATTTCGAAATGGCTATATAAATCCAGATTACTCAAATATCAAAACTTACTATCAGGTTTTATACGAGGGGAAAATACAGCTTTTAAAACTTACTTATCATAACTTGCGTGATTGTTATGAGTATGGCGGAGTATATCGTCAATGTTTTCAAAAACAAGAAAAACTTTATTTGAAAAGCCCAAAGTATTTATCGTTGTTGCAATTAGACAATAACGCGGGAAAGATTTGGGACTACCTTGACGATGCTCCCAAATGGAGGGAGTATGCTGCTTCAAATAAATTAAAGACTAAACGTTTATCTGATTTGATTAAAATTTTAGAAGCGTATGATAGTCAAAAGTAAACAACTATAATTGTTTAAAATCTTTGCTCTACGCCGGCGGAGGCATCACCGAAGACTCCGACCCACTCAAAGAATGGCAAGAAACCGAACTCAAATTTCAAACGCTGGAGCGAGTACTGGCGTAAAATTCTTTCAATCGCCGAACATTCTGCTTGGTACAGACGTTTTATGAGTACTTTTGCTGTTCAATCAAAACATTTGTATTCAAAGCTATCACCCCCACATTTGAGATGCTGACGCTTACCGACCCTGTGTCGCTTTCCGATGCCATTCAATCGTATCGCTACGCCCCTTCTCTGACGGCCTACCAACGCCGTAAGACCATCACCGTCAACATCGGCGACGTACCGCTTGGCTCTGATTACCCGATTCGGGTACAATCCATGACCACTGTGGACACCATGGATACACAAGGCTCTATCGAACAAGTGATTAGAATGGTAGAGGCAGGGTGCGAGTATATACGTATCACAGCACCGAGTGTCAAAGAAGCCCAAAATCTGGAGAATATTCGCAAAGGCCTGCGCGAGCGTGGCTACCAAGTGCCGCTTATTGCCGACATACATTTTACGCCCAATGCCGCCGAGTTGGCGGCACGCATCGTCGAGAAAGTACGCATCAACCCCGGCAACTATGCTGACAAAAAACGTTTTGAGTACATAGAATACACAGAAGACGAATACCAACGCGAACTCGAACGTATCAGAGAGAAATTCATACCGCTAGTCAAAATATGCAAAGAATATGGTACGGCCATGCGCATCGGTACCAACCACGGCTCGCTTTCCGATCGCATCATGAGTCGCTATGGCGACTCACCGCTGGGCATGGTGGAGTCGGCATTGGAGTTTTTGCGGATTTGTGAGGAGTTTCGTTACGATCAAGTGGTACTTTCGATGAAATCGAGCAACCCACTTGTGATGGTCGAAGCCTACCGACTGCTGGTGCATCGTTTGGACGCAGAAGGCATGAAGCCCTACCCGCTGCATTTGGGCGTAACGGAGGCCGGCGAAGGCGAAGACGGGCGCATCAAGTCGGCAGTAGGCATTGGAACACTCCTCGAAGATGGCCTCGGCGACACCGTGCGGGTATCACTCACCGAAGACCCCGAATGGGAAGCTCCCGTAGCCCGAAAACTCGTAGATCGTTACACCCACCGCGCTCAATCGAGCAAGCCTATCGCTCCCATAGACGCAAGCCCTATCAATCCTTTCCAATATACCCGTCGGCGTACCCGGGAAGTTTACAATTTTGGGGGTAACAACGTGCCGCGAGTCATTGCCGATTTTTCACAAATCAATATCGGGCCATACGAAGACCTCCGTAGCATCGGGCATTTCTATTTGCCTGTACCCGACAAATGGAAAATGAACGATTTAGGAGCAGACTTTATTTACACAGGTAGCCAGCCTGCCCCTTTCATGTTGCCTATGGGACTGAAAGAAATCGTTGATTTTGAGGCTTGGCAACAACTCGAAAATAAAGAACACAAGTTTCCACTCTTTACGGTTGAGCAATGGAAGCAAAATGTAGAGAAAAGTGAGGTATTGAATTTTGTCAAAATCAACACCCATCAATTCCTCGATGTTTCGAATTGGCCTTCTTTGGAGCATTGTGTACTCATACTCCACACCGACAATCCCCACGCCATGCCCGAAATGCGGCGATTTGTGATGGATTTGGTAGGACAAAACGTAACTTGCCCCGTTGTGATTCAGCGAACTTTCCCGGCGGTTTCAGCAGAAGATTATTCGCTTTATGCCGCTACCGATTGTGGGGGGCTGCTGGTTGATGGCTTCGGCGATGGCCTCCTGCTTTCTGTCGAATGGCCAGCAAACACCGATAAAGAAAATCAACTCCAATGGGCCAAACAACAAAACAATATTGCTTTTGGGATTTTGCAGGCAGCCCGTACCCGAATGTCAAAAACCGAATACATCTCCTGCCCTTCGTGTGGACGCACGCTGTTTGATTTGCAAGAAACTACCGCCATGATTCGCAAGCGTACCGACCACCTCAAAGGAGTCAAAATAGGTATCATGGGCTGTATCGTCAATGGCCCCGGCGAAATGGCCGATGCCGACTATGGCTACGTAGGTATCGGCAAAGACAAAATCGCACTGTATCGTGGACAAGAAGTCGTTAAGAAGTCGGTCCCTGCACACGCTGCCGTGGACGAACTCATCAATCTCATCAAAGAAGACCATAAGTGGTTTGAACCAGAAGCCATCGAAATTTAAAGTCCCCTAACCCGGTGGGGAGCCATCATCAATCTCAAAAGCCCCTGCGGGGTTGGGGCTACAACAACAATGAAAAAACTAATCAACTTTTTAAGTTTGGGCGAAGTATTTGGGTATTTTGTAAGGGTATTCCAAAAAACCGACCCTTCACGCCCCAACACGTCTTATCTACGCATGATGCACGGCATCAATCGTATTTCAATCATCATGTTCTTGGTGTGTTTGGTAGTGATGCTTTACCGCTTTCTGACTCGATGAACATCGAATCTTTTCAACAATACTGCCTTTCCAAAACGGGAGTGAGTGAAGAGTTCCCCTTCGATGAGCATACCCTTGTCTATAAAGTCATGGGGAAAATATTTGCCATTACCTCGCTCGATACAGAAGAGTTTTCCATCAACCTCAAATGTGACCCCGATTTGGCTATCCAACTACGAGAGAGTTATGACTGTGTGTTGCCCGGCTATCACATGAACAAAAAACATTGGAATACTATCATCGTGGACGGTTCCGTCAAATCCTCATTACTTCAAGAATGGATAGATCATTCTTACGAATTAGTAGTGAAATCCCTCCCGCGTAAAGTACAGGAGGAGTGGGCTGTTTTGAGTAGTTAGCAAAATTCCCAAAATAGATTAAAAAGTGCCGTTTTGAGCATTTTAAAGCACTTTTTTGTTTTTTTCTCTAAAAAATAGTTTTCGATAAAAAAACAATCAAGCACTTGATAATCAATGAGTTAAATATTTTATTGTATTGATTTTACAAAAAATTGTACTTTTTCATTTAATATTTTGGTTTATTCTATTGCGTTTTATTGCTAAATGACTAAATTTCGCCCAAATAACGCTTATTTAGCCACTTTTAAAACAATTTTTAAAAACCAAAACTTATTAAAACCATGGCAAAATTCGATGATGTCAAAAACTTAGTAATGGGCTTGGAGGCAGATTTTGACAAGTTCTACAACAAAGGCAATCAAGCTGCCGGAACTCGTATCCGTAAGGGTATGCAAGATCTCAAAAACATGGCTCAAGCAATCCGAGCCGAAGTTCAGGCTATGAAAAATGAAAAAGCCTAAGTACACCAAAGAAATTAGATTAGAGAGGCGCGGCTAACTACCGCGCCTCTTGTGTTATAAGTAGATGGTTAGTTATTGAAGGCACTTGCTATTTTCATAGCTACGCCCATGTCCCCATTGATTTTGAGCTTACCACTCATGTAGGCCATCATAGGATTGAGATCGCCGTTGAGCATTCCAAAGGCATCTTCGAGCGAGATTTGCATGGTACAGTCGGTTTCGATGTCATCGTTTGAAACTACATTGGGTACTTGCTTAGCATCTACCGTTACGAAGCCTTGATCTGTATCAAACTTAAAAGAAGCATCAAGGCCACTATCAGTACCGATGAGCGTCTGAATACGCTCTGTAAGAGATTGTAAATTCATTTTTCTATTGGTTTTAGTTTGAATTGCCAAATTACAGAGGAGGCATCGAAAAACAAATTTTTTGAAGTAAATGCCTTCAAAAACATCAGAAAAGCTATCTTGCCAAACCAAACTGTAAAACCTTTTGATAGATGAAAAAAATTGTATTCCTGTTGGCCATTACCTGCACAGCAGCGACCACTTTTGCCCAAAAGAAAATCATCAAAACTGACCAAGCACCTGTACCGATAGCTCCGTATAGCCAAGCAGTAGAGGCCAACGGGCTGATTTTTGTAGCGGGGCAAATCGGACTCAATCCCCAAACCCGCCAACTCGTAAGCGGGGGCATCGAAGCTGAAGCCACCCAAATCATGGAAAATATCAAAGCCATCCTAAAAGCCGCCCAACTCAGCATGGACGACATCGTAAACACTACCATTTATCTCAAAGACATCGGCCATTTTCAGACTGTTAATGAATTGTATGGCAAATACTTCAATGGCAGCTTCCCTGCCCGTACTACCATAGGTGTAGCCAGTCTGCCCGGTGGAGCCAACATCGAAATAGCGGTAGTAGCTGCACGAAGCCCGAAGCGCAAATGAAGTACACCCTAAAAAACAGTAAATTTGGGTGGGAAGAACCTTAACACAATTTGAAATTATTTCACTATTCATTTAAACTTTCTCTTTTCACAAAACCATGTCCAAAACAAAAGTAGCCATTGTAGGTACAGGCTTTATTGGCCCAGCACATATTGAAGCATTACGCCGTTTGCCAGATGTAGAAGTCGTAGGAATTGCCGAGTTTTCGGCAGAACTCGCCCAAGCCCGCGCCCAGTCGCTCGGTACAGGAGCTTATGATTCGTTCGATGACCTCCTGCGCGACGACACCGTGGAGTGTGTACACATCTGTACGCCCAATTTCCTGCATTATGAGCAGTCGAAAAAAGCACTGATGGCAGGCAAAAACGTAGTCTGTGAAAAACCACTTGCCACCAATACTGCCCAAGCCGAAGAACTCGTCGAACTGGCCGATAAACTCGGGCTGGTCAATGCCGTTCATTTCAATCTGCGCTATTATCCGCTCGTGCGTCAGATGAAAACCATGCGCGAAAAGGGCGAACTGGGCGATATTTATTCGGTACAAGGAAGCTACTTGCAAGATTGGCTGTTTTTGCCTACCGACTACAATTGGCGGCTCGAACCATCTCAATCGGGCGATTCGCGCGCGGTGGCCGACATCGGGTCGCACTTGTTTGACCTCATCGAGTACATCACAGGGCAGCATATCGTAGAAGTCATGGCCGATTTCAACACTGTTCATAAAACCCGCATGAAGCCCAAAAAAGCCATCGAAACCTATTCGGGCAAACTGCTCCAAGCCCAAGACTATGATGAAGTACCTATCACTACCGAAGATTTTGCGTCAATCTTGTACCGATTTGAAAACGGCAACACCGGAGTTGCGACAGTGAGCCAAGTATCGGCAGGGCGCAAAAACCGCTGTACGCTCGAAATCAGCGGCTCACAGCAGACTTTCAACTGGTGCTCCGAAACCCCCAACGAAATGTGGATAGGGCGCCGTGAAGGCTATAACCAGTCGCTCCTGCGCGACCCCGCCCTACTCCACCCCGAAGCGCGCGCTTTGGCCAGTTTCCCTGGTGGACATAATGAGGGCTTTCCTGATACTTCCAAACAACTTTTCAAAGAAGTATATGCAGCCATCCGAAACGGTCGGCCTGCCAAGCCGTTGTATCCCACTTTTGACGATGGCCTTCGGGAGTTGATTCTATGCGACCGCATCGTACAAAGTGCACGCGAACGCCGATGGGTACAAGTTTGATAATATTTTCTTAACTTTGTACCGTCATAATTGATCAACATCACCGTACTGCCACCATAACCTTTTAACTTTTTTCTTGAAAACGTTATAAAGCTGTGTGTGGCAGTACGTTTTTTATTGAATAACCTAACAAACATCAATCTATTGAATCAATTCTTTACTGAAATGAGCAGGCCGATCAAAATTGCGATTTTGGATATGTACAATGGCGTATCCAACGAAGGAATGAGGTGTATCAAAATGCTGGTAGGGCAGTTTTTGGCACAAGAAGGTATCGAAGGTCGTTATGATATTTTTGATGTACGTCAAAAAAACGAAGTGCCCGACTTGAGTTATGATATTTTTATCTCCTCGGGAGGGCCGGGCAATCCCCACCCCGTCGGTGAGCTTTGGGAAAAGCCTTTTTTCATGCTTCTTGATCAGATTTGGCATTACAATCGAGAGCCACATCACCCCCAAAAAAAGCACTTATTTCTTATATGCCATTCTTTCCAGATGGCCTGTTTGCATTGGCATTTGGGAATTGTGTCCAAACGCCGTAAAACTTCTTTTGGGATTTATCCTATGCCACGCACACACATAGGCCATATAGACCCGATATTTGAAGGACTCCCCGAACCTTTCTATGCCGTGGACTCGCGCGATTTCCAACTTACACAGCCCAATTTTCCCCTTTTGGAGCGTATGGGAGCAGAAATACTATGTATCGAAAAAGAACGCCCGCACGTACCCCTTGAGCGCGCCATCATGGCCATACGCTTCTCGCGCGAAATCTTCGGTACGCAGTTTCACCCCGAAGCCGACGACGAAGGTATGCTGCGTTATTTCTTGAAACCCGAAAAACGGGAAGTAGTCATCGAAAACCATGGGGAAGAAAAATACAACGACATGTTAGCCTCCCTCCAAGACCCTGAAAAAATAGCCCTTACCGAGGCGACGATTATCCCCAACTTTCTTAAAATTGCAGCAGAGCAACTACTCGAACCAGTTTGTGTCTAAAATCCCTATCCCAGTAAGGCCATAGCCGCAATAGTTGTCATTTATTACCTTTTTTTACTGTTCATTTAACCTATGATTCCCTCTTTACGCCAGCAATACAACGATACTTTCAGCGATAGCCGCTACGAGGAGTTTATCCAAAGTATTCATACCGACTGGCCGGGTCAGTTGGATTTTAGAGTAGCCGAAACCCCTGTATTTGTACCTAAAGCCCTCAAAGAAAAACTCATCGAAGCCTGTGAGTCTTTTGTAGATGTCATCACCGGGCAGTTTTTCAAACAAAAAACACAAGCGGCTATTCCGAGCGGACAAAACGTACCCAACGAAAACGCTCATACGTCTTTCTTAGCCATAGATTTTGCGATTTGTAAAGACGAAAACGGCGAACTTACTCCTCAACTCATTGAATTGCAGGGCTTTCCCTCTATTTTTGGTTTTCAAACTTACGTAACGGAGCAGTTCCGAAAGTTTTTCCCGATTCCCGAAAATTTTACGAGTTATTTCAGTGGTATGACTACTCAAGCAGCCTACATCGAAAAACTCAGAGAAGTCATCGTAGGAAATGAAAATCCAGAAAACGTCATACTGCTGGAGGTTTATCCCGAAACCCAAAAAACCCGCATTGACTTTGCCGTAACCGAAGCTCTTTTGGGCGTAAAGGCCGTATGCTACACCCAAATCAAAAAAGACGGGCGGCAACTTTACTACGAGAAAGACGGCCAACGCATAGACATCAAGCGTATTTATAATCGTCTCATTTTCGATGACTTGAGCAACTACCCCGACCTTCAGACTGAATTTAACTTTACCGACGACGTGGATGTAACCTGGGTAGGACACCCCAACTGGTTTTTCAGAATCAGCAAATACACTCTTCCTTTCCTGAAAAGCCCTTATGTACCTGAAACCCGCTTCGTAAGCGAATTTGGAGGGGAATTTCCCTCGGATTTGGAAAACTATGTACTCAAACCTTTGTTTTCGTTTGCGGGGAGTGGTGTTAAAATCCATGTCGAATCCAAAGATTTGCTTGACATCACTGACCCAGAAAACTGGATTTTACAGCGAAAAGTATCCTATGAGCCTATCGTTCAGGCACCTGATGGCTTGGTCAAGTGCGAAATCAGAATGTTGTATGTTTGGCCAGACGATGCCCCCCGACCTCAACTCCTCACAAGCCTTAGCCGCTTGAGCCGTGGCGAAATGATAGGGGTACGTTTCAATAAAGATTTTACATGGGTAGGGGGGAGTGCCTGTTTCTATGAACCTTCATAAACATATTTTTCATCTTCAAAAACTTTAAGTACAGCGAAATTATCTGCCGATATGCCATCTTTTTTAAAAAGATGTTTTAAATTTGTCTATATTGCGAAAAGCGTTTATTAACAATTCTTTCATTTTTTATCAACTTCAAAACAAACAAGTATGAAGCAATTTCTACGTTTGAGTCTGTTTTGGCTCATGAGTATGTCGGTGTTTGTGGGACAAGCACAAGACAGGACCGTTACGGGGAGAGTAACCTCAAGTGACGACGGCAGCCCACTGCCCGGGGTGTCTATATCAGTAAAAGGTACAACACGCGGTGCCAATACTGATGCTGATGGTAATTACCGCGTATCAGTACCAAACAATGCTACATTGGTGTTTAGCTTTGTGGGCTTCAGTTCAGTAGAGCAGGTAGTAGGCAACCGCTCGGTGATAGACGTAAAACTCTCTGCTGACACACGTACCCTAAACGAGGTCGTCGTAACGGGCTACGGCCAGCAAATCAAGCGTGATTTGACGGGTAATATCGCCCAAGTTAAATCGCGTGAGATTGAAAATATGCCTACGCCCAGTGTGGATGCAGCTCTGCAAGGCCGTGCAGCAGGGGTATTTGTCAATAGTGGAAGTGGTAAATTGGGGCAAGCCGTAACTGTACGTGTACGTGGCAACTCCTCCATCAGTGCCAGCAGTCAGCCCCTGTATGTAGTAGATGGTGTACCCATTACTGCCGACGACCAAAGTAATTATGGCGGCGATACCAACCCCTTGGCCGACATCAACCCCAACGACATCGAGTCTATCGAAATCTTGAAAGACGCTTCGGCAGGGGCAATCTATGGTGCGCGTGCCGCTAATGGTGTGGTGCTTATTTCTACCAAAAAAGGTAAAGCAGGAAAAACCAACGTCAGCATCAATTATCAAGGTGGAGTAGCCCAAGCTACAAAGCGTGTACCATTTTTGAATGCAGCTCAATTTGAAGAATTTTATCGTCGTGCAGCAGCTTATGCTGATCAGCGGGACGGGATACCAAGCAACGATCCAGACTCTTACACCCAGTATCTTTTCGGGCCGGGTGGATTTTTGGATTACTACAGTTATGGTACTTACGGTACACCACAGCAGACCGACAACAACTGGCAAGATGCAGCCTTTCAAAGAGGTCCTATGCATCAGATGGATATGCAAATCAGTGGAGGTACCGAAAAAACTAAATTCTTCATGTCAGGTCAATACTTGGATCAAACAGGTACTATTATTGGCAATCAACTCAAACGTATCTCTGGCCGCCTCAACCTCGACCACCAAGCGACCGATTGGCTCAATGTAGGTTTGATGATGAGCCTTGCCCGTAGTGACAACTGGCGTTTGCCCGACGACAACGCCTTCTCCAACCCCATGCAGATGGCCGCATTGACTCCGCATACACCATTCATTGACCCTAATACAGGTTTACCAGCAGGGGCGCCTCCCGGCGACGTGAACATACCACTTTACTACAACCCAGTGTTAAGCATTGATTTTGCTGATTTTGTACAGACTTCTTACCGTAACCTAACCAATACTTATGCACAAGTGAATATTTTGCCGGGATTGAAGTTCCGCACAGAATTGGGGGTGGATATTTTGAGTATGAACGAAGAAGGCTATTTCCAAAGCCAAACCGTGCGTAACCAAACTCGCGCTGCCAATGGCATCGGCATCAACTATGGCACTTTCGTAACCAACTACAACACCAATAACTTCTTCAATTATAACAAAGAGTTTGGTAAAAGTTTTATTGACGTAACAGCTGGTATGTCATATCAGCAATCGCAGACCAAACGTAATTTTGTCGAAGGTACTCAATTCCCCTCAGATGCTTACCGTAAGATTGCCAGTGCTGCAACCAAGTCAGACGGTAGCAGTAGTGAAACCAACTTCCGTTTCTTGTCGTATTTTGCTCGTGCCAACTATCGCTTCAACGACCGCTATTTGTTGGGTTTGAGTGCTCGAGTAGATGGTTCTTCTCGTTTTGGTAAAAACTCACGCTACGGTTTCTTCCCTGCCGTATCTGCAGGTTGGGTAATTTCGGAGGAAAACTTCCTAAAAAACAACAACTTAGTTAGTTTCTTAAAACTCCGTGCCAGCTACGGTTTGACAGGTAATGCCGAAATCGGGGACTTCCCGCAGTTGGGCTTGTTCCAAGGTGATGCAGGCTATGTAGGAGCACCTGGCCAGCGGCCTTCTCAAATCGCTAATCCTAATCTTCAGTGGGAAACAACTCGTCAGACAGACGTTGGTATAGATTTCGGATTCTTGAATAACCGTATCAGTGGAGAAATAGACTATTATATCAAAAATACTACCGACCTTTTGCTTCAAGTAAACGTACCGGGTACTACAGGTTTTGCGCGTCAGTTTCGCAATGTGGGTGCTTTGGAAAATAAGGGCTTTGAGTTTGTGTTGAATACACAAAATACCGTAGGAAAATTGAAATGGAATACTTCTTTCAACTTCGCTACCAATGCTAATAAAGTAACTGACGTACAAGGACAAATCATCGAAGGCGGTATTCGTAACATGAACCGTGTCATGGAAGGACAGCCCATTGGTGTATTCTTTACACGTGAATTTGCGGGTGTCAATCCTGATAATGGCGATGCTCTGTTTTTCAAGAATACCAAAAATCCAGATGGTAGCATAGATCGCAGTACTGTTACGAATAGTGGCTACAATTCTACGGAGCGTGTAGTAGTGGGCAATCCTAACCCCAAATTTTTTGGAGGTATCACCAATAACCTCTCCTATGCTGGTTTTGATTTTAGCATTTTCTTCAATGGTGTTTATGGCAACAATATCAATTTTTATGGGGTAGGACAGTACTCATCAGCCAATGGTATCTTTGAAGATAATCAAACTACTGACCAATTACGTGCGTGGACACCTGAAAACCGCATCACCGATGTTCCACAAGCCCGATTCTTGATTACCAACGGTAGCCAGCCTTCGAGCCGCTATATTTTAGATGGTTCTTATTTGCGTTTGCGTACCATGTCAATTGGCTATACCTTGCCCAAAAGCCTACTCAACCGCTTTAAAATGGACAGAGTACGTGTGTACATGTCGGGTATGAACTTGGCTACCTTCACCAAATATGGAGGCTGGGATCCAGAAGTAAACTCCGATACCTTCACGAGTAACTTCGCCCAAGGTAACGACTTCTATACTCCACCACAGCCCCGTACAATTTTGTTTGGTATCAACATTGGGCTATAATTTGGTCAAAACTCAAAATATTGAATTCACAATGAAAAAAATACTCATACTAAGTTCGGTTGTTGTACTTACAACCTTCAACAGTTGCGATAAAAGATTGGACGTAGCTCCTACTCAAAGTATAGATCAAACTACCGCTTTGAATACTTCTAAAGATGTAGAGGCTGCTTTGATTGGTACTTATGATGCTATCCAAGGTGCAAATGCCAACGGGGATACTTATGCCGGAGGCTACCAAGTAACCTCCGAGCTTTTGGCTGCTGTAACTACCGAAGTTCGTTTTGGAGGGACTTTCCCAAACTTACAAGAACTCTTCCGCAAAGAAGTTACTACTATCAATAGTACTGCCGAAGGTCTTTGGATGCGTTCTTATGTAGCCATCAATCGTGCCAACAACGTTTTAGCAAATTTGGATAAGGTGCTTGAAGCAAAGAGGACACGTGTAGAAGGTGAGGCACGCTTTATTCGTGGAGCAGTTTACTTTGAATTGGCTCGTTTGTATGGTAAACAGTGGGGAGATGGCAACAATAGCACCAACCCTGCTGTGCCTATTGTCATCAATCCTACCACAACTGTAACAGATGCCAATAAACTACCTCGTAACAGTGTGGCAGAAGTATATGCACAAGCCATTGACGATTTGACCAAAGCTGAAGCGGCATTGCCTGTGGCCAATGGTGTTTATGCGACCAAAGGTGCAGCTGCGGCTATGTTGGCAAGAGTTTATCTTCAACAAGGCAACTATGCCGCTGCCCGCGATGCCGCCAATCGTGTGGTGGCTTTGAACCGTTTTCGCTTAGTTACACCCTTTTCGCTTGCTTTCAATACCAAGTTAAATAGTGGAGGTGCCAACCCTGCCGAATACATATTTGCTATACAAGTAAACGACCAGGATGGTTTCAATGGTTTAAACACTTTTTTTGGTACAACCATTAGTTCAATCCCCGGTACTGCCGGGCGGGGTGATATTCGCATTCAAGCAGGACACTTAGCACTTTATGAACCGGGTGATGTACGTGGTACATTTTTTATCAGACCTAGTGCCAATACGTTTACGCAGAAGTTCTTAGATCGCTTTGGTCATGTACCCGTCATTCGATATGCAGAGGTACTGCTCACCCGCGCCGAAGCCAACTTCCGACTTGGCACGACGGTAGGGGCTACTCCTTTGGCCGATGTCAATGCCATTCGTACCCGCGCTGGTTTAGCTCCACTTACTTCTGTAACTTTAGCGGCTATTTTGAAGGAGCGTCGTTTAGAACTGGCTTTTGAAGGCCATGCTCTCCATGACATCAAACGTACTGGTGGCTCAGTAGGTACTTTACCATTCAATTCACCCAAACTTATTTTGCCTGTACCACAACGCGAAATAGACGTAAACCCCAACTTGAAGCAAAACGAAGGCTACTAAGACCTCTTTTGTTTTTACATTTGAAAACCTTCGGCTTCGGTCGAAGGTTTTTTTGTTGTTATTTGCAAAAATTTTAAAATTTCATCGAACCGACCGTAATATTGCGAATGTCGCTTATCAAACGTTCCCTTACTTCTCGCCAGCAACTCTTCTATGAGTGCTTGGCTCAGACTTCCGATTTCCCGTTGGCACTCGATATTGAGCGAGCCGAAGGAGTGTATCTCTATGGCACTCATGGCCAAAAATACATTGATTTTATTTCGGGTATTGCCGTGAGCAATGTGGGCCACCGCCACCCTAAAATTTTGCAAGCTATTCAAAATCAGTTAGATAAGTACCTGCATCTGATGGTTTATGGCGAATATATCGAAACCCCTCAAATCAAACTGGCGGAGTCTCTGGTCAAAACTTTAACCCCACCCCCAGCCCCTCCTCTACTGGGAGGGGAGCAAACTTCCTCCCAACTGGGGAAAGTTGGGCTGGGATGGGGTGTCTATTTCACCAACTCCGGTACTGAAGCGATAGAAGGAGCTATGAAATTGGCCAAACGATATACCCGTCGGCGACAAATTGTATCTTGTTATAATGCCTATCATGGCAGTACCCAAGGGGCGTTGAGTTTGGCGGGAGCAGAGTTTTTCAAACGTAATTTCCGCCCACTTTTACCGGGGGTCAAGCATATTCGTTATGGAGTTTTGGAAGATATTGAGAAGATTAGCTGTCGTACTGCCGCTGTCTTCATCGAAGTCATAGCGGGCGAGGCAGGCGTGCGCGTCCCCGAAGTAGCCTATCACCAAGCCTTACGACAACGCTGCAACGAAACAGGGACGCTACTGGTGTATGATGAAATCCAAACAGGATTTGGACGTACCGGTAGTTTTTGGGCGTTTGAGCAGTACGGTACAGTCCCCGATATACTCGTAGCGGCCAAAGGCATGGGAGGAGGTATGCCGATAGGGGCATTTGTGGCTTCACAAGAGGTGATGTCGGTTTTCAAGAATAACCCTATTTTGGGGCATATTACCACTTTTGGAGGCCATCCGGTGTGTTGTGCGGCTTCGTTGGCTACCCTCAATGTGATTCAGCAAGAAAATCTATCTCAAAGCGCAATGGCCAAAGGGCAATTGATTAAAAACTTGCTCCAGCACCCCAAAATCAAAGAAATACGAGGCCGAGGTTTGATGATGGCTGCCGAGTTTGAGTCTTTTGATGTATTGAAACCTATCATTGACCGTGCTATCGAAAAAGGAGTTATCACCGATTGGTTTTTGTTTTGCGACGACTCCATGCGCATTGCCCCCCCATTGACTATCACCGAAGCTGAAATCCACATCGCTTGTGAAAAGATTTTGGAAGCGATTGAAGGCTGATGTTACGCTTCTCCGAAGCGAGATGTGATTCTATAAAAACTTTGATTACTACAAACGTATGGCTTCTCCGAAGCCTCGGAGAGGTGAAAATTTTGTATTGTCCAAAATCAACTTGACCCCAATTTATGCAACATAAGAAGGCCAAGTAAAAGAGTTAAATCTTGCAAATCATTTCAAACTTGGCTTACCTTTGTCCTTTCCTCTTTCAAATTCATATTTATCCAATTTCATAACTCAATGGACACCCGATTTTATGGCGTAGGTGTAGCCCTCGTTACTCCTTTTGATGACAATTTTGAAATAGATTACCCTTCCCTCAAACGCTTGATTGACTTTGTAAGCGAAGGAGGGGTAAATTACCTCGTAGTGCAAGGTACTACGGGCGAAACTTCTACCACTACAGCTCAAGAAAAATTAGATTTACTCCGATTCGTTCAAGCCAATAATACCCGAAAACTGCCGATTGTCTATGGCTTAGGTGGCAACAATACACGGGCTGTTTTGGAAACTTTTCAGCAAACAGACTTGACGGGAGTAGATGCGATTTTGTCGGTATGTCCCTACTACAACAAACCTTCGCAGCAGGGGCTTATCGCCCATTTTACGGCCATAGCCAATGCCTCGCCTGTGCCTGTATTGCTCTATAATGTGCCGGGGCGTACCGTCGTCAATATGAAAGTAGATACCATCGTAACGCTGGCGCAGCACCCCAACATCATTGGTATCAAAGATGCCTGTGCCAACTTTGATCAGTACATGGAATTGGCCAAACTTTGCCCTGATGATTTTCTGTTGATTTCGGGCGATGACAACCACGTAGCTCCGATGGTCAGTGTAGGGTGGAAGGGTGTTATCTCGGTCATAGCCAATGCTTTCCCCAAAGAATTTACCGACATGACTTGGCATGCCATCGAAGGTCGCCCCGAAGAGGCAGCAGCGATACAGTATCGTTTTCTGGATATGGACGCACCGCTCTATGCCGAGTCCAATCCCGTAGGCATCAAAAAATGCTTAGAAATCAAAGGGATTTGCAGCAGTGAAGTACGGCTTCCCTTAGTCAAAGCCTCCGAGGCTTTGGGGCAGCAGTTGAAAAATATTATGGAAAAAGAAGGTTTTATCTAAACACCCCACCATGCGATTAGTCAATGTCGGGCTGGTGCAGATGTCTTGCACAGCCGATGTAGAGGCAAACCTCCAAAAAGCGATTCAAAAAACACGTGAGGCCGCTGCTCAAGGAGCGCAGATTGTTTGTTTGCAGGAGTTGTTCAAGTCGCTGTATTTCTGCGATGTCGAAGACCATGCCAACTTCCGACTCGGCGAACCTATCCCCGGCCCTACCACCCGAATTTTGGGCGATTTGGCCGCAGAATTGGGCATCGTCATCATCGCTTCCCTTTTTGAAAAGCGCGCCCCCGGCCTTTATCACAACACTACGGCCGTACTCGATGCCGACGGTAGCTATTTGGGCAAATACCGCAAAATGCACATTCCCGACGACCCGGGCTATTATGAGAAATTTTATTTCACGCCCGGCGATTTGGGCTATAAAGTTTTCAATACTCGTTTCGGCAAACTGGGAGTTCTCATTTGCTGGGATCAATGGTATCCTGAAGCAGCACGCATCACCAGTTTGATGGGGGCTGAAATTTTATTTTATCCGACTGCCATCGGCTGGGACATCAACGAAACCGACCCTGCCATCAACCAAGAGCAGTACAACGCATGGCAGACCATACAGCGAAGCCACTCCGTAGCCAATGGCGTGTACGTAGTGTCGGTCAATCGGGTAGGACGTGAGTCCGACCAGCAGTTTTGGGGTGGGTCGTTTGTGTCCAATCCTTTTGGGAGTTTGCTTTATTTGGCCTCACACACCGACGAAGAAGTAAAAGTAGTAACCCTCGATTTAGACAAAACCGAGTATTACCGCACCACTTGGCCCTATCTCCGTGACCGACGCATAGACAGCTATCAGCCGATTACGAAAAGGCTCATTGACGAGTAATCGTACTTATTTGTGCCTTTGTCTAAGTACCTCAATGATTTCGTCGAGGTCAATGTCGCGTTGTTCGAGCAGTACCAAATAATGAAAGAGTAAATCTGCGGCTTCGTTTTTGAACAAATCGTCGTTGTTGTCTTTGGCTTCAATGACCAGTTCTACGGCTTCTTCGCCTACTTTTTGGGCAATTTTATTGATGCCTTTGGCAAACAATTTACTGGTGTAGGAGTTTTCGGAAGGCTCAAGCCTGCGTCGGCGAATGATTTGTTTTTGTAAATAATTCAAAAACGAGGCTTGGCCTTCATTGCGTTCGTTGAAGCAGGTATCTGCTCCCGTGTGGCACACAGGGCCATGAGCGTAGGCTTTGATGAGGAGCGTATCGCTGTCGCAATCTTCGAGGACTTCTATCACTTCCAAGTAATGTCCGGACGTTTCGCCTTTGGTCCAGAGGCGTTGTTTGCTTCGGCTGAAAAAAGTTACTACTTTTTCCGAAAGCGTCTTTGCCAAAGCCTCCTCATTCATGTAGCCCAGCATGAGGACTTTGTCGGTAATTACATCTTGAACGACGGCTGGCAAAAGCCCGTCGGGAGATTTGGAGAAGTTGAGTGTCATAAAGGATAAAATCAGTTGCCAAAACTGGCGTATAGGCGTACATCGTCGAGGGTGATTTGTTCGCTACACATGATGACCAACCGCTCAATGACGTTGCGTAGCTCGCGAACATTCCCAGTCCAAGGCAGCGACGAAAGGTAATCCAAGGCATCTGACAGAATTTTCTTGGGAGGATCGCCGTATTCTTGAGAAATATCATCTAAGAATTTTTGGGCTAACAGCGGAATATCTTCACGCCGCTCGGCCAATGGAGGTACATGAATCGGAATGACATTAAGACGGTGGTACAAATCTTCACGAAAGTTTCCTTCAGCGATTTCACGTTTTAAGTCTTTGTTGGTAGCGGCAATGACCCGCACGTTGATTTTAAATTCTTTGTCGCCTCCTACACGTGTTATTTTACTTTCTTGGAGGGCGCGAAGTACTTTGGCTTGAGCCGAAAGACTCATGTCGCCTATTTCGTCCAAAAACAATGTTCCTCCGTCGGCTTGTTCAAATTTGCCGATGCGCTGTTTGATAGCTCCTGTAAAAGCCCCTTTTTCATAGCCGAAAAGCTCACTTTCTATCAGTTCGCTGGGTATAGCCGCGCAGTTTACTTCTACCAAAGGTTTGTTGGCGCGGTTGCTACGTTCATGGATTTGTTTGGCTACCATTTCTTTACCAGAGCCATTGGCCCCGGTAATAAGTACCCGTGCTTCAGTAGGGGCTACCCGCGCTATGGTTTCTTTAACTTTTTGGATAGGAGCCGACTCACCAACGATTTCATTGATTTTATAAATCCGTTTTTTCAAATCAACGGTTTCTGAAACGAGTTTTGATTTTTCGATGGCATTACGCACCGAAATCAAAAGGCGGTTGAGATCTGGAGGTTTGGTGATGAAATCATACGCGCCACGCTTGGTAGCTTCGACAGCATTTTCAATGTTACCATAAGCTGAAATCATAATAAACTGCGTAGCGCGGCCTGCCTCGCCTGCTTTGAGCAATACCTCCAATCCTTCAAGTTTAGGCATTTTAATGTCGCACAGTGCTACATCATAATAATTTTTTAGAATCATGCCTAACCCCTCTTCGCCATCTTTGGCTTCTTCTACCTCGTATCCTTCGTATTCGAGAATATCGCGTAAGGCAGCACGGATACTCTTTTCATCATCTACAATTAGGATTCTTGCCATTTATTTTGGTTGTTGAAATCGCTTGCTAAAATAAATTAAACAGACAAAATTAGGAAACTGTCCCCGAAAGTTACGCCAATATGTAAGCCATTTGCAAATATTTTGCCGAAATCGCCTCAATAATGGTTTCAAAGAAAAACATACCCATACTTTTTGATAATTTTTTTCTTTTTCATAGGAGTAGCAACGATACTCATGGGGATATTTTTGAGAGGTCGGTCGAAGGAGTCGCGGGGTTGGCGGGCGATGCTATCCACCACAGCAAGACCGCTGATGACCTCCCCAAAAACGGTATAGTTGCCGTCGAGATGGGGGGTACCACCGAGTGTTTTGTAAACCTGACGTTGTTCGGGGGTGGGTTGGCGTGCATCTGGTAGGCGTTTGAGTTGGGCATTGAGGGTCGAATCGGTATGCACTCTCCCTTGTACGATGTAAAACTGACAGGCCGAAGATTTTTTTTCGGGGTTGTTGTCGCGGGCAGCAGCGATGACTCCTTTTTTGTGAAAAAGTTCGGGTCGAAACTCGGCAGCAATACGCGGCATATCGGCACCGCCATTGCCGAGGCGTTGGGTGGGAGCGGCATTTTTGGAATTAGGATCGCCCCCTTGGATCATAAAACCGTCAATAACACGATGAAAAAGCAGGCTATCATAAAAACGAGCATTGACCAAGTGAAGAAAATTTTGTTTGTGAAGGGGCGTTTGGTCAAACAAAATAGCTTTCATTTCACCATAGGGAGTGGAAATGGTGAGCAAAAAGTCTTTTTTTGACTTTTTTTGGCTCCAACTTTGAGATACCATCAAGCTCAAAACAAAGACGAAAAATAGGCGCATAGGAAAAAAATTTGAGTTATTTATAAGAAAATAAGACCGCCAAAGGTATCGAAAATACGGTGAAGGTGTATCACGGCCGGAATGGCAAAATGACCGTTAGGTAACTTTTGTAAGTTCTCAATCAACCTTATGTTTTACTGTATTATTTTCACTCAAAAATAGCCTATGCGAAATTTCTCTACTAAATTCCTATTAGTGTGGCTTGTGTGTGGCTCGCCTCTTTTTGCTCAACAACTCCTCCCCCTCGAAACAAGCAACTACGCTGGTCTTCATGGAGTACACTTCAATCCAAGTTCCATCGCTGACTCTCGCTGGGGAGGTATGCTCAACCTCGGACTTGGTGCTATCGAATACAACCCTCCCCCTATCAAACTCGAAACCGCCCTTTTGGGCCGACAAGTCCTTAGTGTCAATAATCAACGCTGGGGCATACAAAACCAAGAAATCAGAGGACCGGGAGTGATGTTTCAGCTTCGGCCACGCCATGCCGTCGCATTGACCACTCGCTACCGTACAGGATTTGATTTGGACGGAGCAAATGGCGTAGCCAACTGGTTCGGCAAAACCCCTTCCGCATTTACGGGTAATGATGTGAGTTTTCAAAATCATACTTTTACCGAATATGGATTGAGCTATGCCGTATCGTTCGATTATCACCAACACGCCCTCAAGGCAGGGGCTACTTATAAAATCTTTCGGGGGTTGCAGTTGGCCTCTTTTACGGCCAAAGGAAGCATGACTGCCACCGATACAAGGCTAAATTACAGCCTCGACCAGATTGATTACAGCTATTCTGATTTATCGTTTACCCAAAAATTCAATTTTTCCGACTGGCTTTTGGGCAAAACGCCCGGTCGTGGGACTGGCTTTGATATAGGGTTTACGTATGAGTTTCGCCCCGATGCCGAAAAATACCGCTACCCGCTCAATGGCCGAAAAGTGGCAGACCCTGCCAAAACAAAATATTTGATTCGGCTCGGGGTGTCCCTACTCGATTTGGGAAGCATCAATTACGCCAATCAGTTTTCGGCCAGCGGTACAAGCCGACGGGGATTTTTGAACCGAAGTGATTTCAACAACATTAACAATACCCAAAAATTTCAACAAACATTATGGGACAAAATGAGGCTTACCGATGCCATAGGCGTAGGAGCAAGAGAAATCCAACTTCCTCAAACTCTGGCTGTGAATGTAGATGCGCGATTGAACGAAAAATGGTTTTTGGGCGGTATCTATTGTGCCAATGATTTGACCAAGACCATCTCGTTGGGTCCACGCTATGAGAGTAGCGGCGGAGAGTTTGCAGTAATGGGGCATTATGAGTCTATCCTCAAAAAATTGACGGTAAGTGCTTTTGCTCGTTTGGGTATTTTCGTGCTTGGGGCAAGCAATATTCAAGGGTTTTTCAAAAATAACGGTTTGCCACCTTCAGCCTTTGCGGGAGTTGTGATTCCGGTACTTCCCAAAAGACCCAAAGACCGCGATGGCGACTATATCACCGACCGCCGCGACGAGTGCCCGACGGTAGCCGGTATATGGGCTTTCAGAGGCTGCCCCGACACCGACAACGACGGTATCCCCGACAGAGACGACCAATGCCCCAACGACCCCGGCCCCAAAGCCACCAAAGGCTGCCCCGATGCCGATGGCGATGGTATTTTCGACAAAAACGATGCTTGCCCCAATGAGGCGGGCTTGGCCAAATTCAATGGCTGCCCCGATACCGACGGCGACGGTATCCCCGACAAAGACGACGAGTGTCCACGCGAAGCAGGCCCAGAAGCCCTCGGAGGCTGCCCTGATACCGATGGTGACGGCCTCAAAAACAGTGAAGACAAATGCCCCACCGAGGCCGGCCTCAAAGAACTCGAAGGCTGCGCACTGGCCGTACTAACACAAGCCGACGGGACGAGCAGCGAAACTACCACGCTCCAAAAACTCACCCACGACTGGAAAGCAGGTGTCAAAGATTCGGAGGCTTGGCAGCAAGCCAAAGCATGGCTTTCGACCCATGAAGGCACAAGTTTATTGTTGGAGTTTTCGGGCAGTAGTCAAGAGGAGTTGGTACGCATGGCCACGCTTTACAGAGAGCAGTTGAAATCTCTCTCGGGCCAAACTTCCACTACCAAGTTGGCAGTAAAAGTCGTTGCCAATCAGCCGATTGGATTGAAAATTAGCTTCGCCAAATGAGTTATTTCCCATGAAAAACAGTCTATTTTTGATAGCATTGATGTTGTTTTGGGCGGTAGTATCGTCCGAAGCTCAAACACGCAAACGCTTGCCCGAACCTATCAACCTGCCCGACGAAATCGAATATGCTCCCTCCATTAGTGCCGATGGCAGTACGCTGATTTTTCAGTCGGGCAGGTATGGTATTTTTGTCAATGCCGCCCGCAAAGTGCCAAAAATCAACTCCGAAGGCAATCAAATGGAAATACTCAACCAAGAAAGTACCCACTTTTTTGGGATTTATGAAGCCAAACGCCACCGTAGCGGCCAATGGATGCCCCCTACGCCGATTCAAAGTATCAATCGCTTCGATACAGGCATGACTCCCGTTATGGGTGGGCCGAGTATCAGTTATGATGGCAATTTACTGTTTTTCTTTGCCAACTATACTTCCAGAGGCATCGGCTACGGTCGCGAGGATATTTATTACAGTATTCGTCAAAAAGAAGGTTGGAGTGAGCCTATCAACATCGGCCCCGAAATCAATACGGCTGGTTATGAGGGCTTTCCGAGTATATCTTCAGATGGCAAACGCCTCTATTTTGTACGCGAAAACCTCACCAAAAAAGGCGAAACAGAGCAGGTATGTTACAGCATTATGATGTCGGAGAAAAATCGAGAAGGCAAATGGAAGCGTCCGATTGAACTGCCAGCTCCAGTCAATATGGATTGTGAAAAAGCCCCTCGCATCATGGCCGACAACCGCACGCTGGTCTATTCTTCTCTCAAAAAAGGTGGCAAAGGCGATTTTGACTTGTTTATGAGTGTATTTCAAGACGATGGCACATGGAGTACTCCCAAACCTCTCGATTTTATCAATACCAAACGCTCCGACCAGCACGTGGCTATCAGTGCTTGCGGCGATTTGATGTACTATGTAAGCGATGGCGACATTTATACCGTACCCGTTCCCGAAGAATTGCGGCCTTTCAAAATGGCCACCATTCAGGGCTATATCACCGACTCCCTCAACGGAAAGCCCATCGCTACACGCATTGTAGTAACCGAATCGGCCACCAATATACCTTACGCTATCCTCGAATCCAACGCTTCCGATGGGCGTTTTACGGTATTGGTGCCTACCAATGGGGAGTATGTTTTGAGCGTAAACGAAAAAGATTATCGCACCAAAAGCATCGCTATCAAGAAAGATTTGTACATAAACTGTGAGGTCATCAAACGCGATTTTCCACTTCAATCGCTCAAAAATGGACAAATAGCCAAATCCGACGATATCATCATACTCAAAGATGAACCTGTGGTAGCGCAAGTAGAACCTACCCCTACTCCGCCCTCTTCTTCCAAACCCAAACCGCCCGTAGAAGAAGAAGTCATCGCCGAAAGTAAAGTAGAAGGCCCGACCATCGAAAAACTAAGTGCCGAGCAAGCTGCCGAAAAACGCTTGGCGCAACTGACCATCGAAGACTCCCTCAAAAGACAGCGAGATGCGGCTTTGCTGGCGCAAAATACCTCAAAACCCACAGAAGATACCCCCAATGCCACCAATACAGCACAAAACCAAGAGGTGGTGGTCAATATTCCGAATCAACAAAATACAGGGGCTACTCCTTCACAAAACAAAGAAAGTGAAACATTGAACGTAGTCGTGCTGGTACGTGATGCCGAAACCGACTCACTCATGGCCAATGCTTCGGTACTCATCACTGACCTGACGAAAGGCCATCAGTACGAATCATTTTATAGCACCATAGCCAAAGGACGAGTCGTGCAGATTCCACCCCAAAGCAGCATCAGTATCAAAGCCACCGCCCAAGGCTACACCACTGCCGAAGCTGCCGTCAAAGACATCAGCAGCGACAAACGGCTGGCCCTGAAAATCAGAAAAATCAAACCTTCGATACTCAAAATCACCGTAAGCGATTTGGTATCGGGGGCTTTATTGCCCAAAGCCAACGTAACGGTGAGTTCTAAAACCACAGGCGAAGTCGAAGAAATGACGCTGCTGACAGGCCGTACCGAATTATCTTACACCAAATCTGATGCTCTGAAACTCACCGCTACTGCCGATGGCTACACGTCGGTAAGCAAAGATTTGGTGATAGAAATAGCCGAAGCTGGCAAAATCTACGAGTTTGAGGCCAAAATCGAACGCATCAGCTATGCTCTCAAAGCCTCGGCCATAGACCTCGAAACCAGCGAAAAACTTAGCAAAGCCAATTTCAGGTTGGTCGCCAAAGCCAACAATGCTACTACTCCACTCACCACCAATCCCCAAACGGGCATTGGCACTACCCCACTCCCCGGCCCAGGTCAGTACGAACTTTTCTGTGAGGTAGAAGGCTATACGTCCAAATCGCAGCCATTGACGATTGACAAAGAACAAAACGAAGTAGTATTCAAGTTGAGCAAATTGCCTAAGAAAACCATTGCGCTGCCGGTGAGTATCATTGACCAATACACAGGCGAGGCCGTAGGGGGGCAGTTGAATGTAGCAGGTGCCAAAATCGTACAAATATCGCCGCCTTTGCTCAATACGACCGAAGGCGAAAAAATCACCATTTCTGTCAAAGCCGAAGGCTACACCGCAGCTACCCAGCACTGGATAGCCTCCGATACACTCACCAAACCCTTGGTGATTCGATTGGCCAAAGGGGGCTACGAGTTTACTTTTCGTACCCTCAACGACAAAACCCGAAAACCCATACTTGATGCGGATTTTACGGTCGTAACCGCCGATACCAAGCAGCGTGTCAGTGCCGAAACGACTTACGACAAAACCGTCGTCGTCCTTGCGCCATCGAAAGATTACCTGCTCATCGTCAAGGCAGAAGGTTATCAAAACTACCAAGCCCTGTTCAAAACCCAAGAAGCCTTACGAAACAATGCCCTACGGAAAGATTTATTTCTCATACCTATCGAGAGTACTCCCGCACAAGCCTCCACAGCGGCTACTGCCCCCAAAGTGATTGAAAGCAAGACCTTCGGCACTATCGAAAAAGGAAAGGCGATTGTACTCAACAATATTTATTTTGACCAAAGTAGCCCTGTTTTGCGCCCCGAATCCTTCAAAGAACTCGACGAACTGGCGCATATTTTACAAGAAAATGCTTCGATAAGAATAGAAATCCGTGGCCATACCGACAATGTAGGCGATTTTGACCTCAATGTAAAGCTCTCGCGTGATCGCTGCCAGTCGGTGGTCGAATATCTCAACAAAAAAGGCATCAATGCTTCTCGTATGCAAACCGTAGGCCGAGGCCCGCTCGACCCCGTAGCACCCAACAATACCGAAGAAAACCGCAAGAAAAATCGAAGGGTGGAATTTGTGGTACTGTGATCAGAAAATCAATGAATGGCTTTCGTAAGAGCAAATTACTGCGACGCTCCAAGTCCCAAGAAGCAATAGCCAAAAAATGCTTCGTTTCATAGTGTTAGTCAGTCGAGGGGTTTGCTTACACCAAAAGTAGCTTCATAAAAATAAAAACTACTTGACGAAAGTTAATAAATGAATGGATTTGGGGAAGATATAGATTTTAAAGAGGAATGATTAGGGTAGTTTCGTTGTAAGAAGCCCACAAGCCATAGCCACCGTTGATATTAGTAAAAGTAGGGGCAGGTTCTGTAAATGCACGCTCTATATCTACGGGTTCACGGTTTGCTCTCATAAACTCAAAATATTCTTTGGAAATGTTACGCATATTAACGACAATCTCAGTCGCTTTTCTATTTTCTCCTACTCCCCCAAATTCTATCGTTTCTATCGCCATGATGAGAGAAGATTTGATGCCGAAACAATGGTTGGAATAAAAAAAAGCACTTCCAAGCTCGACCCTCCTTGTAAAAAAACAATCATCCTGTTTTTCCATATTAAAATCAAGTGTCATAGGACTACCTGATAGTTCTTTATTTTGATAAATAGCACTCAACTTGACGAAATAATAATGATTTTTGGGTCTATCGGGAGTTAGCTTAATGAGAACATTGGAAGGTTCTCGGTTTCCACCATTAAGTGCGATGTATCCGTCTTTGTTTAATTCATAACCACCAAAAGGAAACGATTCAGGTACGGTGGTTTTCTGGGTGGATACTTCTTTAAAACCCTGGACCTGAACTTTACAATGATAGCTGGCCGAAGTTTTGGACTTAAAACTTGTTTGATAAATCCCCTGTCCGAAATATGACAACTGCGCTACCAAAACATCATTTTCATAAAGCAAAACAGTGGCATTGTCCACGGAAGTTTTATCAGGGATTTTTCCTTCTAATTGCCAAGTCTTCCCGACATATATTTTAACAGGCTGATTGGCTCCCAGTAAAGCATTGACGACTAATTTCTCACCTTCAAAAGGAATACCGTAAAAAACGAATGTTCCGTCGCAACTCGTTAATATGCCTACAAATATTATTATCAACCAGTACTTCATATCTTTAAAATTTGCGTGAATGGCTAATGTACGGCAGTACCGGAATAAGTGATAACTGCCTAATCTCGATTCGGTCGGGTACTACGGATTGGGGTGTATTCCCCTGCCGCACAAGTGTCTTTAGATCAAGCAAATAGGGGTTTTGGCGATTGTAGGCGTTGTACACTCCAAAAGACCAACTTGCCTGTTTTTGATTTTTTCGTAGGTAAGTTTTGGTAAAGGCCAAATCAAGTCGGTGGTAATTGGGCATTCTGAATTGATTACGGCCACCATATATGTAGATAATTTTCCCATAAACATCGGTCATGGCAGCTTTAGGCAGCGTAACAGCGTGCCCAGTCTGATACGTCCAATTGGAAGAGAAAGTCCATTTTGTAGATAGATTGTAGTTCAAAGTGGTTGCGAAATGATGCCGGCGGTCGTATTTGAATGGATACCAGTTTCCTTGGTTGATATTGGCAAACTGCCTTTGGCTCCAAGCGAGTGTATATGAAATCCAGCCTGTCAGCTTACCTTGTTTTTTATTGATAAACATCTCACCTCCATAGGCACGACCGATACCATTGAGTTCAATTAGCTTTTGCCAGTCTTGGCTGTAGTTTCCTACCAGATCTGCTCCCTGTCGATAGTCAATGATGTCTCTCATAGTTTTGAAATAACCTCCTACCGACCACTCTATTCCGAGTTTGGGCCAGTGTTTGACAATCTCGATAGCCGATTGATACGAACGCTGTGGCGGTACCAAACTGGTAGCAGGCACCCAAATATCGTTCGAGAATCCGATGCCGTTGTTGGTCAGCAGATGCAGGTATTGCTGCATTTGAGATTGTCCTATTTTGATACTCCAGTCTTTTTTAAAGACAATGTTTGCATTGAAGCGTGGTTCAAATGAGCGATAAGTCTGGTCTGTCAGTTGGAAAAGGGTGGTTCGTAAGCCGACGTTGAAAAAAAGCCATGAAATGGGTTGGTACTCCAACTCACCAAAAATAGCATATTCATTTGCCCTTATGGGATTGGTTTGAGTAGTGTGGAGTACCCCCTCTATTTTTTGCTGGTTCAGGCTGGGGTTGTAGAGATGTGTTATTAGTTCTACCCCAGATTTGAGGAGACAGTTCTTTTGAAGAGCATACTCGATTGTAGCTTTCCATGACCAATCTCTCAGGTAAGAGCTGCTTTGCTCGCTTGTTTCTTCATTTTTTTGGTTTTGTTGAATGGGTATCTTGTTATAAGTATTAAAATTATATCTAAATTTTGAATACGTAAAAACCGCTTTCCCAAATAATCTTGACGAAAAAATACGTGTATATCGCATGGTAGAGGTGATATTACCCCAGTTGAGTTGTAGCCGTTCTCTATAATCACGATCTCTTTGTTCGCCCTGATAAAAATCATATCCAGAATACATACTGATAAATAGCTGGTTTTTGTCATCGAACCGGTGATTGACCTTTAGGTTTAAATCATAAAGCCAGTAAGTAGAATACATTTGATCTTTCCCAGCCTCTACAATTAGTCGCTGGGGAAGCATCAAAATCCCCAGATTTGTGGTACGGGCGGAAAAAAGAAAGGAAGTTTTATTTTTTTTGAGAGGTCCTTCAAATAGAAAGCGTGAATTGATCAAGCCAATTCCCCATTCTCCTTGTGTATTTTGGCTGTTTCCGTCGCGCATCGTTACATCAATAACCGAAGAAAGCCGCCCTCCATAGCGTGCAGGGAAGCCAGCCTTGTAAACCTCCACATTTTTGAGGGCATCAGGATTGAATACTGACAAAAAGCCAAACAGGTGAGATACGTTATAAACTGGGGCTTCGTCGAGTAAGATGAGGTTTTGATCGGGCGAGCCACCGCGTACATACAAACCAGCACTGCCTTCTTGGCCTGTACTGATACCCGGTGTGGTAGCCAAGGCTTTGAAGATGTCTTGTTCGCCCAGAAGCATGGGTACAGCTTTCAGCCGCGAAACAGGCAAATGGAGCATTCCGGGAGGAGCATAGATTTGGCGACTTTCTCGAACTGTAACTTCCTCCAAGGTTTGACTGGAAAGATATATCGTCAGGAGTGTGTCGCGCAGGAGTGTCAGAGAAAGGGTATCGGGGCGGTAGCCAATATGCGAAACCCTTAAACGAACCTTCGGCCCAGCTATAACCAAACTAAAAAAGCCATACTGGTTGGTGATAGCCCCTGCCTGAGAAGACGACTGTTGCAAGGTGCAGCCTATCACCAGCTCGCCAGTAGCAGCATCTCTGACGGTGCCAGATATACGCTGCTGCGACCAAGCCCCATAACTCCACAGCAGCCAAATCACAGCTATTAGTAGTTTTTTCATTTATTTTCTTGCACCAAAAAAATAACTCATTCCTATTTTGATATTGCCTCGTTGGGATTGGTCAAAAGATGCCAGCGATCCAAGGCGTAAACTGACGATGGTATCGAATGAAATACGCTGACTGGCAAAAATAGCTGCTCCTACTCCTGCTTCGGCATTCAACCTGAAAATATTGCTTTGTGATCCTTTGATACCTGATTGAACGAACCCGACTGGAGTCAGCACTTGAGCTATCGGACGAATAGTATTGTGTTTTTTTAGAAAATAATATCGTAAAAAAGGGGTAGCCATAAACGAAAGGGTTTGATTATGGACGGGGTTGTTGATGAAATCTACGCTTTTTGAGCGAAAATAATCTATTGATACGCCCGTGCCCAAGACTAGCGCATGGCCTATAAAATATCCCCACTGGGTATCGGTGGTTATACGGCTGTTGAATTCGCCCCAAGATGCATAGCCAGAAATACCTATCAAATGGTGATTTTTGGTGGCTTGTCCCCAACCCAAACCATAACAACACAAGATTGAGGTAATAAATAGCATAGTTTTTGTCGCCATAACTTTTGTGATTTAAATTGGAGCAAGATAGTATAGCCTACTCCAAAAATGATTATTGTGATACAAATAGACTAATTAGTTTATCCTGCCCATCCCAACATATACCAGAGTGTTGAGTACTTACGTTACGATAAAATGCTGAACAAACATATCCATCATTTGGGGTATTTACACAAGCGGAAGGCATATCGAACTGTACCCAGCCGTCATTTTGGGATATGATATTGAATGGGCCATAGTGTCCTTGGAAGCCATTTAAATTATATCCATCAAATTCTACCCTGAGTCTTATGGTATTGATGCTGGTTGTCCACCAAATAGACCATAAAGAGCGAGTTTGATGTTTTGTGTAACAATAGACATTCACCAAGTACGGATCAGAATCGCGAGTCCAATTTTCGTAATCAATACTGCCAGCTAAACGACACTTACGACCATCGCTCCAGTACTCTTCCATATAGCGAGTATTGCCATTGATTTTGGCATTATTATTTTGATGATGTAATAAAGATCCTCTTTTCACTTGACAAATCTCTATTTCTCTATTTGCTTGAGTAGAACGGTCTAAGCGGAGGGACTTCGAATTTTCATAATCCTTGACGATAAACATTTTATCGTATAAAAACTTATGCAACTCTCCCCCGATTATAACTTTACCTTCTTTATTTAAGAGAGTTGCCAAGGCATCACTTCCTACATTTCTAACAACTTCTCTCTCTTCTCCAAGCGTTATAACAGTTAAAAAGTCTTCATATTTTGAAGTTATCCCTTGCGATATTTCAACTTTTTCAAAATCATTTAGAGCGGAAAATCGCTCTCGCATTGATACAAAATTCTGAAGGGAGTAAGAGTTTTCAAACTCCTCAAAGTTTTTCTTAGATTTTAAACTTTCTAAAGTGGTTTTGAAGGATGTCATATTTTGAAATTTTAATATACCATCAACCGATGTTATGTACTTACTTAAAGGATTGGCACTGTCAGAAAAGTAGTCGTTATGTAGATTTTTTTCACAGGCTCCCCCCACAAGAATAAGTAATACCCCTAAAACAGATAACTTGGAAAAAGTTTTCATACCTTTGAATGGTTTAATTTGTGAAAAGATTAGACTCACAAGCCCCCGTAGTCGGCCAAGATGTTTGGGGGCTTGCTTGTTACAAAGGTAGCCGCTCTACCATAAAAACTACTTGACGAACGTCAATAAACGACATTGACGTTCGTCAATAAATTTTACTTTCCGTTTTTTCGTTGGCGGGCGCGTAAGCGGCTGAGGCTCTCGGGCGTAATACCCAAAAAAGTAGCAACATACTTCTGCGGGACACTATGATAAATCTCCGCATAGTGCTGCTCAAAATAATGTAAACGCTCCATAGGACTAAGTACTCGCAGCAGATACATCAGGTGGTTGTAGCGGCGCAAAAGACGCTCCAGTAGCTGGCGGCCTGTTTGGTCTATACAAGCGTGCTTTTGATACAATTCCCTCAATGCTTCGTAGCTGCAACTGTAATACGTGGTAGGCTCCATAAATTGGATATGGGTGTAGGATACCTCCGTAACTTCATAAGCAGCAGCAGAGTACAGAAACTGGCCCTGAGCTACAAACCAAGAGGTGATGTCGCGGCCGTCGAGTGTGTGAAAGGCGCGTAGTAGCCCCGTTTGTACCCAAAAAACATAGTTTTGCTCTACAGCATGCCAAAGTGTATCCTTGGCATTAGCTTGATGTAGGCTGAATATGCTTTTGAGGTCTTCAATGGCCTCGGCAGTCAGTGGGGAGAGTACCTCAAAGGCTTGATATGGGTGCATGGCTCATTTCATTTTGAGCCAATTTACACCCTCTTTTCAAGATAAACAATAGCTAAATGAGTTGTTTTGACGTATATATCACAAAAAAGATTCAAAAATTTCTTTCGTAACTTATGGAAGGAACTACGGGAAAAAGAGAAAACTGCTTCAGTTTGCCATTTTCAGGATAGATAAAAAAAGCATTCTGACGGTTATAGGCATTATAAACTGAAAAAATCCAAGTACGATTGCCCTTTTTCTTAGGCTTAGTAGCTCTATAATTAAGATCTAAACGGTGATATAATGGAAGTCTAAAGTTATTTCTGTTGGGTAGATGACCTAA